>NZ_WBKL01000001.1:0-105605 GCF_015714705.1 Nostoc sp. NZL
CCTTTCATGAGGATGAGTCCCGAATTCGTTCTCTGCACAGCCCACAAAACTTTGCTTTACTACGTCGTATTGCCCTGAATGCATTAGAGCGAGAATCATCTTTTCGTCGCAGTATTCGCCAAAAATCACGACGAGCAGCTATGAACGATCGCTATATGCTTTCTGTGTTGGCTGCGGCTCTCTCAAACTCAGTACCTCTGCCATAATCCCCCTGTCAATAGGGTTTGAGACGCGCTAACCCTGCTTGCTATTGGAGGTGAAAAATACTCTTGATGTAGAGATTGGTGGAGTAATAAGTGACGGACAGCAGTTAATTCGTAAAGCTGTTGAAGTCGCATTACCGGGAATTGCTCATGGTTTATGCCACTTTCACTATTTGAAGGAAGCAGCTAAGGTTATTTATGAAGCAGATAGGCACGCAAAAAAGGAATTAAAAAAGCAGGTTCGGGGCATACGCCAGATTGAGCGTAGTATTAGTGAGTGTGACCAAGCTACGTCTGAAGTTCTACGTGGATATTGTTTAGCTGTACGTGCTTCCTTGACCAATGATGGTCGTCCACCGCTAGATGCTTCTGGATTAAAACTACAAGAACGTCTAAGTTTAATTGAAGCAAGTCTAGAACGGGTGGCTAAAAAAGGGGCTTACCAAAACCCTTGATCAAGCTCAAACAAATTTTGAACAAAGGGCTTGAACAAACAGCATCTTTATTCACTCCAATTACTGTTGCTTATCACTGGGTTCATCAAGCCGCTGAGATTCTTGACAACAAAACAGGTCTTGATGCAATTGAAGTTAAACGAAGTTTCCAAACTTTGATTGATTTAATGTCACATAAGAAACATGAAGCTTACAAACGTAGTCTCCGACAAAAAATGAAACGGACTGGTATGGATAACGATTACATGATTCGAATTCTCATGGTATGGATAACGATTACATGATTCGAATTCTCAGTTCCGGTTTCATTGACTCTACATTAAATTCCTCTCAGCCCTTATGTCAAGCCTAATTGAGATGCTCTTACCCTGTTTAATTACCCAGTCGCCCAAAAATAGTAACCTTTATCTACGAAGCTACAAGATTTTTCTCCAGAATCTTAATAGGACTAAGGTACTAAAGCCCAATAAACCTAGCTCATTAGTGGGTTCAGGAACAGAGGTTAATTTAAAATTGTCAACTAAAAGTCCAGAATCAAAATCGTTATCTCCCACATCTATAACCCCAAGTCCTAAGGTGTATGTTGCTGTGGTGGGCAACTTTAAGGAAAAAGTGCCAAAACCAGTCTCTTGAAAAAAATCTGTCAGAGAAAATTCCGATGTGGTATCAGTTACATCAGATAATTCTAATAATGAACTAACTGAATTATCTGAGGAACTGATTGAAACAAAAGAGAAGTCTGAAAAAGTAACTGGTGGTAAGACCTCATTGGTCAAGAAATTCCAATCAAAGCTCAAAACATCTCCAGATTTAGCTGTGAATTGTTGTTGAATAGCGGAGCCTTTAATAACTTCTTGTTCGTCAAAATTATTCAACGAATTATCTTCTAATACTAGAAATTTTTCTATAATTGAACCATCAAATGTAGCACCACCAGTTGACAATAAAGCTTGGAAATTTCCCTCTGTTGAACCACTACCAAATGTTGTGGTTTCAATACTAGTAGATCCTAGTGTTGTCCATCCCGTAAAATTGCCACTTTCAAAGCCACTGTTGGCCAGTGTTACATTCGTTGAAGGGCTGGGAAAAGGAAATGTTTTTAATGATAATGTATATGAACCAGATTCAAAGTGGTCTCCTCTAAGGAAAATGTCTCTCAAACCAGATACGGCAAAGTTCAGGCTGCTGCTAGTGGGTATCTCTCCGGTTAGTATCGGTAGAACATTGCTATCAGATTGATCATCATTGATTACGATGATATTACCAAAATCATCCAACTGGCCTAGAAGTGGATCGAATGATTGTGAATCTACCTCTACAGTAAATAAATTTCCAGTATCCAAATTTGAAAAATTGTAAAAGTCAACGTTTTCATTTTCTAGTTGTCCTTCTACACTACTGATAGCAGATGAGAGAGTGTTTTCGGTAGTAAGATAATTATCAGTTTTGCTTAGGGATACTGCATAAACAGGTGAGACAATACCAAGAAAACAGACGGAAATAGAATAACTATTAATAGCTAGCGTGGAGAGTAATTTCATGAAATTTACCTGGAAGCTAAATGCTGTTATACATAAGAAGATATACACTTTCACAACTTTTTTCTAGAACTCTGATTCAGCATTTAAAATACGGATTAAAAACCTGGCTTTCTTGAAATTTAAGTCAGCAATTTTCGCTCTTTTTAACCACATCCGCTTGGTTTTTGGGATTGTTGAATCAGTGTTCTAGAAGCTAGTACCGCTTTGCGTAATTCTTCAGGAGTGCTGAGTGCTGTTAGCAATCTTTAGGGCGTTGAACCAGTGCGATTTTTACTGTTTTTTACTCAGCACTCTAACTGGGCACTCAGCACTATTTCGGTAATTCGCAATTTTTAATTCATGCCCCATTAAGACTTTGAGACATTTAAAATGCGTAGCTTATTTACGCCGAATTTTACTACTTGATTTTTTGAATCAGTAGTGGTCTAAGCTATTACCTCGTAAGGCAACATCATCTCATTGTCCTCATGTCCAAGCATATGGCAGTGCCAAACGTAGGTTCCAACAAACGAGTTGCCGAACGGTAAGTTCTCTGCTGCTTGAGATCCAAATGGAACGATCAGGCGGGTGACCTCATAGGGATTGACTAGTACTGTATCTTTCCATCCGGCTTCGTTTGCTGCTGGCGGTCTTGCCGGCCCGATCGCAAAAGACGTAGGATCAGGTGGTGGATAACCACCTGGCATCGTGGAGCCACCCATTCCATGACTTGAAATGACTGTACGAGGCCCGGTAGCATAGTATGCTTTGAGATACTTGGTGGGATTAATCTTTTGTCGATTCAATATCTGGAATGGGACTAGATGCAAGTGCATTGGGTGGGCAACAGGCTGAAGATTGATGATGTTCCACTGCTCCACGGTGTCCACTTTCGGCCGCTCCATGAGTTCCGGGTTTTTGAGTGGCTCATCCCAGTAGAGATAGTTCATTAACAATACAATCGGTCCATCTGGCCCTGCAATCTCTACCAGTGTCAGGAACCTTTGCCGTGTAGGTTTAACAGCAATTGGTTTTATCGGTGGCTTATACAGTCGCAGTATATTAGGGACTGGCTTGGGAGCAGCAGCACCCGCGTTCACTGTGAATTGCATAATTTCGGGCAATTCGGGACTAAATATGATGAAATTTGCCCTGCCAAATGGATATGGTGAAATGGCATCATTTTCTAGGACAATTTTGTCTCCCGGCAGACTTTTGGAGAAATCGATCAACACATCAGCCCGTTCACCAGGAGAGAGCAGCAGACGGGATAAATACACCGGAGCATTGAGCATACCCTGGTCGGTACCGATTTGGATGATTGGCTGTTTTGATGACAGCTTGAGATTGTAAGTCCGTGCGCTTGAGCCATTGACAATCCGAAATCGGTATAAGGTACGGTCTACATTCAGATTCGGCCACGCTTTACCATTGACAGTAGCGACATCAACGACATACTCTACTAACCAGGGTGGCTGATTGGGGTGAGACACGGAGCCATCGCTGTTGAAAGAACGGTCTTGTATTACCAGCGGTATTTCATAGGGAGCGCCAGCTGGCAAGCCCAGTGGTCCATTGCCACCCACAGGATCGTCAATGTCCCTGATGAAGTAAAACCCAGCAAGACCGGCTAAGACATTCAAACCAGTAATTCCCATCGCATGGTCGTGATACCACAGTGTGGCTGCTTCCTGATTGTTGTTGAAGTTGTACAGGTAAGTCTGCCCTGGTGTAAAGGTATCCTTTGGGTATCCATCGCTTTTAGCTTCAGTGTTGCTACCATGCAGATGCAACGACATTCTTGGGCTGGTTTTGTCAGACTCTAGAGTACCATGCAACCCCGTGTCAACTGCTTGCAAAAACGGATGGTCTCCAACAACATTGTTAAATACGTTGATGCTAAGGGGTGTGTTTCTTGTAACTTCGATAGTTGGTCCAAGAATAGATAAACCACCATAAGCCAAGGTTGGGCCTGCCCCTAAGTTGCTGTGGAACGAGTGCGAACTCCGGGCGATGGTCAAAGTGCTGGGTGGAGAAGCTGCGAATGGGATGGGTAGAGGTTCGGTAAACTTTGTGATCTCCGCAGGGATGCTTGCATGAGTTCTATTTCCCTTAAGCATGGTAGTAGCAAGGAATGCTGTTCCACTAGCTGCACTTGCAAAGATAAACCGTCTTCTGGTTAATATTGGTACTTTTTTTGTATGGGGATACATAATATAGGACTCAGATTTTATTTTTGAAAAAATACTAAGACTGAAAAGCCTGGTTGATCAGAGTTTCATCTGAAATCCTGTCTTCAAAATAGGGAATAGGGAAAATAAATTTTCATTGCTCCAAGTGATTGCAACTCATGGAGTCTCTTGAGGAATCATGTAGGATTCCTAAAAAATGCCATTTTCTCAATAAGGTTCTATTTTTTCGCTATAAATACTACTAATTGAGAATACATGACATGATTTTTTTACCTTCCATATACGGTTAAAAAAATAAGATGAACGAAAAATCTGATTTCTGCGTTGAACGCACATAGAATTTACGCATTGTACATAAGTAATATAGACAATTTGGTTATTTCAGCCATTTTTAGCATCCAGCGATATCTAAGACGGGCTACGCCTACGCAAATATAAATATGCGAAGAAATTAGGGTTATGCAAAGCGCTTGAACAACCAAATACCGTAATACACATTATGGTTAATTTGTACAGCGCGTAAGTCACTACACAAACAAGGACTTTTGTGGATTTAGTTTTGTTAATTTTAGATGCGTTTGCCCTGTTAAAGGAGAAAAGGCGTTTTCAGTTCGCACCTGATGTGAATTAGATTTGAATATAGTTTTCACTTTCAAAAAATTTTTGACCAGATAAGATCCTGATTTTAGGGAAAAACTTAGCAGAGATTTTCACAAGTTAGTAGCGAATTTTGGCGTTGCATCTGGACTCTGGGAGGGCAGGATGAAGCTGACAAAACAGATTCAGTAGAGGGCGTTGCTGAATTCGGGTATAAATTTATCTGATGCAGAGCAGCCACTGCCTTGAGCGGGTTAAGAAACTTTTACCCCTATGGGGAAGCAAGGTAGCAAGAGCGTCTCGCCTTTGCGCAAGCAAGTAGCGTCGCGCAGAAACACAGAGAGTAAGAGTTTGAGATATCGAATTTTGAAATTTCATACTTCAATTCGGCAGCGTCCAGTATACTGAAAAATTTTCCAGAAGCCTGAAGAGTCATTCATTTTCTCTTGGGAATACAATCCTAAGAAATCAGCTTTGAATCTGGCTTTCAAGCACCTCTGTTTTGGATGGACTTTAAACAACCTCTTAAGTTAGTCCTTAAGTTATCGATCTTGATTTCACAAAATCTTGTACGACTGTAAGACTCAGTATCAACAAACTTCAGTTTATTTATCAAAGGTTATGAATCGTATTATCCTATCTTATAAATGGTGAGTTCTACCCTTCAAAAAGGTCATTATATTCTTATATTAACGTTAACAAAACATTAATTATTCAAGGTCTGTTTGAGATTTAGTAACTTTGCAGTTAAAGATTTGTTATTTTGCAATATCTTGAACAGCATAGATTTGCTTCGCAATGACGTAGCTAAAGTTGCAAAAAAATAAAATGTTTACAACTTACTTCCAGAAATTGTAAAGTTATGATAATATCAATAAGTGAGAGAGTACAAATCACAAACAAAGTTTACATCAACTTGAATTAAAATTTTAGTAGTTAAATCTCTTATGCTTAGTCTACAAAATTTTTTCAAGGTGGGAATAATCTCCTCAAAGTCCTCCTTTAATATGAGGATCTAGGAGAATCTAAAGTTTTGGATACCTCGGTTACCACTTTTAAAATAACCTCTAACAAGATTGAAAAGCTGTCCTGAAGCTCAGCTATTAATTTGCTGATTGCTGGAACATATTCTATTTTGCTATTGCAGATCAAGTTTGGTGTTCTAGACTTACTTGCAGATATGATGGCTAGTGCTTGCGGATATAAAAATTCGGGTGTTGGTGATTAACAGTATGAATTCAGCAACACCAAAATCCTTATCAAGAATTAAAATTCGCCCGATTTTGGAGGTATCTAGGGAAAATAGAGCCATCAAAGTCTCATAGTCAGTAGTAAAGTACTTTTGGACTAAAGACTTTAAAAAAGTACTTTTGGACTTTTGGGCTAAAACCCTTAGAAAGCAGCTAAAGTACTTTTTCAACAATTTTAGAAACTACCTCACCAAGATTGGTTTTAGAGTATGTTTAAAAAGCCACAAAGTATATTACAATTCCCTCTCCAAAACTCTCACGCTAATTGTTACAACGGGCGGAAAATAGGCAACGGACTGGCTCCCACACTTCTGAGAGGCTTTGAAACCTGCATTCCTTTGTAGGTCTCATAAAGTTGATCGGATAGGTTGGTTTTGGCTTCAGTTATACAAATGTTTGAAACTAACCAAAAATGCTTGCTGGAAGTCGATTTTAGCGATTATTCAGATAATTTGCTAACAACTTGACTATTGCTGGGAATAACTTTTTTTCATCCTATCTGTAGTAACCACAACAGAGGAAGCTAATCATGCGTAATGACTTTTTAATTAATACTGAATCGGGCTGTATTCTGCTTGAGGATCTGGCGGTAAAAAGTAGCAACGGCAATAGAATCTCTCAACGTGGTTTTGTGGGAAGTGGCGATCGCACCACCTCAAACATAAGTCATGCAGACAGCATAGCTAGAACCCAGAAGCTTTTAGATCGGGCGATCGCCTATGCTTGGCACACAGTCAAGAGCGATCGCAGACCACCAAAACTGACCCCTATACGTTGGGTATGGCGAATGGCAGGTGCATACCATTCAAGCCGCCATACTACACGACTGATGGAAGAAGCGGCTAGGCGCTTTGCTGCATCTGGTCGTCAGAATTTAGCAGAGTGGGCTGCACAGAAAGCCAAAGAAGAGGCTGGTCACGACCGACTCGCGTTGCTTGATATTCAATCGATGGGATATGACGCTGAAGCTGTCGTAAAAACTCTGGTTCCATCTGCTGCAACGGCTTTTGTAGATTACTTCACCCACTGTGTGCAGGCGATCGATCCAATTGATTGCGTTGGCTGTTCATATGCGAGTGAACGTCTAGGGACATTTAAAGGGGAGAAGTATATCCAGGGTGTAGAGGCTTTGTTACCACCTGCTACTCATACCACACGCTGGCTACGTATACACAGCGGTCTTGGTGCTGAAGTAAAGCACGTAGAGGAGATAGTTGATGTTGTTGCAGAGCTTACTCATAGGGAGCATATCCGCGTGGCAAAAGCCTGTTATGAAACCACATTATTATGCTTTACCCCACCTAAAGAGGGCTACATCTCAGACGAGGAACTTCAGAATATATTGAAACCGCTAAAGTTAAATACTTCCTTACGAGTGTGAACTAATTTTCAGAAGCTAAAGAAATGAACCTGTAAGGAAGAAGGGTTTTTTTCAGGCACTCTTAACCGTATGTTCAAAAAACTTCTTGCATAAATGGTCAACAAAAGGGTGATAAGTACTAACTGACATGTAAAAACTGACTTTTGCAAGAGACTCCATGAACTGCGTTCACAAGGAACAATGAAAATTTATTTTCCCTACTCCCTACTCCCCACTCCCTACTTCCTATTTTCAAGGCAGGTCTAAACTACAAGGAGAATAAAGATGCTATCTCAGATTTTAGATTTTGGATTTTCGATTGTGGCATCGCTAGGGTTGGGTTTTTCCAATGAGGCTGTTTTTTCACAGATATTTCCAAACGGAATGAAGACTGCTGGAATTATAGAGCAGCAGTCTTTAAGTCAGGAGTTTACCAACTACTTCCTTGAAAGCAGTTTCGACATGTTGAATGACATCGAATTTGATGATTTGGAAAGTATCATAACCAATGAATTCGCACAAGGATTGCGTAGCGACACCGAGATTGGTTTCTAGATTCAGCTTATCGTCAGTTTAATGGCTTCAACTTGAAACACTTTATATTTCTGATTGTCTAGCCCTGTGAAGTCAAGAGTCAAAAAGCTTTACAGCTAGTTATACTTGACCAGCTTACTAGCTAGGCATTCAGCGATTAATATTTACAGCAGATTGCAAGTTGGTGAGGTACAGATAATCGTAGGGGCGCACAGCTGTGCGCCCCTACCCGTGTACCTCATTTACCTGAAATACGCTGTAAATAGGTTGTTTCTCGTCAGTAACTGCTCCTAATACTTTAAGCGTAGCAATAGTTGCTGTAGTTAAACCTGTAACTCCCATAATATTCATACGCTCATAGGGTTGCTCCGGTTTCATAGTTTTTAAGCACTCACTTGTTGCAGTATCCCAAAGTCTAATTGTCTCATCATCACCACTGCTGGCTAGAATCTGATTATCAGGACTAAAGACGACTGACCAAACCCTAGCTATATGTCCTTGCAAAGACCTGAGTCCTTGACCTGTACTGACATCCCACAGTTTGACTGTATTACTTTCACTGCAACTAGCTAGTCTCTGGCTATCTGGACTAAAGGCAACTGACTTTAACCAACCTGTACTTGCTTGCAGATTTCTACAGCATTCACCAGTGCTGACATACCATAATTTAATTGTTCCATCATAACTGCTACTTGCGAGCAGTTCGCCATCTGGACTAAAGGCAACCGACAAAACCCAACTAGTATGCCCCTCAAGCGTTCGTTTGCACTCACCCGTGTAGGCATCCCACAATTTGATTGTCTGGTCTAAAGCACCACTCGCCAGCATTGTTCCTTGAGGACTAAAGGCAACAGACCAAACCGCAGCACCATGTCCGTGGAAAGTTTGCAACGCTTGACCTGTATTCGCATCCCACAACCTCACCGTTTGATCGTCACTGCAACTCGCCAACAGTTGCCCATCTGAACTGAAGGCAACAGACCAAACCGCAGCACCATGTCCGTGGAAAGTTTGCAACGCTTGACCTGTATTCGCATCCCACAACCTCACCGTTTGATCGTCACTGCAACTCGCCAACAGTTGCCCATCTGAACTGAAGGCAACAGACCAAACCGCAGCACCATGTCCGTGGAAAGTTTGCAACGCTTGACCTGTATTCACATCCCATAACTTTATCGAAGAGTCATGACTACAACTCGCCAGCGTTTGCCCATCTGGACTGAAGACAACAGACCTAACCGCAGCGCAATGTCCCTGGAAGATTTTCAGGCATTGACCTGTATTGACATCCCACAGCCTCATCAAAGAGTCATGGCTGCCACTTGCTAGCGTCTGCCCATCTGGACTGAAGGCAACTGAGAGTACCTGATTAGTATATCCCTGAAAATTTTTGAGACATTCACTAGTACTAACATCCCATACCCTCACTGTTTGGTCGTAACTGCCACTTACTAGGAGATCGCTCTGTCGACTAAAGGCAACCGAAAATACCCAACCGGAATGCCCGTGGAAAATTTTGAGGCATTCACCAGTGGGAACACTCCACAGCCTCACCGTCTGGTCAAAACTGCCACTAGCTAAAAAATCGCCCTGTGGACTAAAAGCAACTGAATATACTTCATTGGAATGTCCTTGAAAAGTTTTCAGGCATTCACCAGTGCTAACATCCCACAATTTAAGAGTATGGTCTTCACTACCACTAGCCAGCATCTGACCGTCAGTCCTGACGGCAATTGACCGTATTCCATCAAGATGACCTTGCAACGTTTTGAGGCATTCACCTGTGTTAATATCCCACAACCTAACAGTGTGGTCATCACTACCACTCATGAGCATCTGTCCATCAGGACTAAAGGTAACTGAGAGTACCCAACTCCTGTGTCCCAGGAAAGTTTTCAAACATTGCCCAGTGCGGACATTCCATAATTTTATCGTTTGGTCATCACTGGCACTAGCTATTGTGTTAGCATCTGGACTAAAAGCAACAGACCAAATCTCATGCTCATGTCCACACAAAGTTTTAAGGCATTGGCCTGTCCTAACATCCCATAATTTCACAGTATGGTCAATACTACCGCTAGCAAAGATACTGCTATCAGGACTGAAGGCAAGTGATAAAACCCAGTTGGTGTGACCCTTACAGATTAGAAGTTGTTGCCAATTTGAAACTTGATACAAGCGAATCTCACCATTGGTATCACCCAAAGCCAAAAGTTTGCCATCAGGGCTAAAGGCTACCGACAGAACACCACCGAAGGTTTCAGCAAAAACAGACCTATCAAAATTCGCGTTTTGAAAATTGACATCGTGCAATTTCATACACCGCAGGTCTACTTGCCAAATACTCAAATCAGAAAAATTATAGCCGCTGAGGTCAGTCCCCAGATGGCAAAGCAGATTCAGGACATTGCCAGCCTTATAACTTTGTTCTAAGGGTGATCTTTCTCGCAGATTGTCCAAAATTTTGCTTAGGTGACGTTCTAGATTTTTTTTGCTTCTAAAAATACCAAGCAACCCATCTATAACTGGTTGGACAATCAGGCGAATTTGAATATCCCTCACGTAGTCTTTCGCCGTTGCCTTCATCAGAGCATGACACCTGAACAAATCAATATTCTCAGTGGCAATTTCTTCACAAACTTGATCTATCAATCGCTGAGTCACATACTCCATCACTACAGGTTGTAGGGTGAATAGCCCTGCGCTTTTTTCGATGAGCGATCGCCTCACCAAAGACTCCAAAGATTCTAGCAATTTTTGTGGCGGTATTTGTGATACGATATCCTCTCGTATTTCTGACAGCGAAACTGGCTCACGATTAATCGCTAACCAGTACAGTGCATCCTTTTCTAAATTTGACAACCGTGTAAACTGCTGCTCTAAAAGCTCACGAATATCACCAAAAACACTTGTTTCTTGTTGTAAAAAATTCGGTATCTCACCACAAAATACATCTTGAATAGTCGTAGCAACCACCTTCAAAGCCAAAGGATTGCCTGCATAACGCTCTACCAGTTGCCCAGATTCTGACTCAGAAGCAAAAACTCCCTTGGCTTTTAAAATTTCTTGCCCATCCACCGCCTGCAAACCACCAAGAAGAAATGAACGTACACATAGCGTTTCTCCTTCTAATGCTGCTACTTCTTTCGGTTTTTCTCTACCTGTTAAAAGCAAGCAGCTTTGGTGAGTTACTTCTCCCACTCGTCTGAGCAGATCACCATATCCTTCATATCCTTCTCGGTAAAGTCCGGCTCGACTACCACTTTGCAGAATTGACTCGATATTATCTAATATTAAAAGACAGCGATGCTGCCGCAGATAATCAATCAGTCGGGATATTCTCTCACCTATACTTTCTGGTAAAGAAGCTTCTGTTTCTTGCTCATCGGATAAAAACTGGATCAGGCTAGCTAAAATATTTTTGATGGGCGGAGCTTCACGCAGCGATCGCCATATGATACACTCAAAATTACCTTTAATCTGCTCCGTCAACTTAATAGCTAAAGCCGATTTACCGATTCCTCCCATTCCTAAAACTGCCACTAACTTGCAACGCTCCTGAACAACCAACTGTTCTAATGTAGCTATTTCTTTTGTTCGACCATAAAAATTTGAAACATTAGTCGCTTCTCCCCAATCTTGGTGGTGACATTGGTCGGAATTTGTATAACAATCTTTATCCAATTTGAGATTAAAAGCTTGGAAGAAAAGCTCAATTGTTCGTTTGTCAACTCCGTCTTCACGAGACAGCACCTTGGAGATTGTCGCAGTGTTTATTCCAATCCGCTCACTTAAATCTTCAAGGGTATACCTGTTTCCATAATTTTCGTTGAATTCGGCAGTAAGTTTAGCGGATTGAAGTTTTTGTAATCCTTCTAGAGTTAGAATAAGACCACGTTTACGTTTCTGCTTTGTAAGTTTCATTAAAGCCACTTTTGAAGCCATCAAATTAACGACTTTGGTGTATGATTAATTCATTTACTTTCAATGCGTTTTTTTTAGAAATTACAATTTTTCAGTTGCTTTTTCACTACAACTGAATATCTTTAATACAGGAGCGGTAAAATCACGTAATTATGGATAATATATCAAAAATATATCACAAAAAGTACTTGCGGCTCTAAGGACTTAAACAAAAAAAGTTTAAGACGATCTTAAAAAGTTTAAGACGATCTTATGAGTAGGGGGCTGTTGTAATCTGAAACAATAGACCTGCCTTCAAAATAGGGAATAGGGAGTGGGTAGAGACGCGATTAATCGCGTCTCTACGGAGTGGGGAGTAGGGAAAAGAAATTTTTATTGCTTGTTGTGAGTGCAACTGATGGAGTCTCTTGCAAAAGTGAGTTTTTACATGTCATTTACTATTTATCACCCTTTCCTTTTGTTGACTATTTATGCAATAAGTCTTATGCAAGAAGTCTAATGAATAAAATTCGATGGAAGAATAATAATGCAATAGATGGAAAAGTTTTTTCCCTAAAGCCAAGGTTCAGAAATATTGTTGTCTGTAATACTTTTGATTTAGCCAATGTTAAATTAGCAGAGCATGTATTGAGTATGATAGCTTCAGAAATCTGCTGCTCATGCTGCGTTAAGGTACTTCCAGAAAATAAATTATCCCAAATTATTTGCACATTTGTAGGGGCGCACAACTGTCATTGGTGTCAACTTAAGCAAAAAGCCTTTTCAAATCTCGTTTCCAGCCTCTGGGCTGGAAATGCAACTCAAAAGCGGCTCTGCCGCCAGGACGGCATTCCCAGTCGGAGACTGGGAACGAGACAACACTCAATCTCTAAAAGCTTGTTAGAGACTGGCTTTTACGTTAAGTTGACACCAATACACAACTGTGCGCCCCTACTATGGAATATTTTTTTGTTGGAAGTCCCTTAATTACAAGATGAAAATCTTGCATTTGATTTGATCCACTTTACTTTAGAAATAATTGCCAATATGACGAATTTTCTCGAACCACCAAGATTACGGGTTGGTGAAGACATCGAAGAAGAACGACGCACCACCTGGCTAGAACTTTTTTATGATTTGGTATTTGTGGTTGCAGTTTCTCAACTCGCCCACAATCTCAAAGAAGATATTTCGCTATCAGGATTATTTGGCTTTGTAGTTCTATTTATACCGGTTTGGTGGTCATGGATTGGAACCACACTTTATGCCAACCGCTTTGATAGCGATGATGTGGGACATCGGCTATTAATTGGTCTACAAATGCTGACAGCAGCAGCAATGGCTATCAATATCCACCACGGTTTGACTGAGAGTTCTGCTGGTTTTGCTCTTTCCTATGCTCTTGGTCGTGCTGTCTTGGTGATAGAGTATGTCCGTGCTGGAATACATATCCCTTCAGCACGTCCTTTGACTACTCAATATGCCATAGGTTTTGCGATCGCAGCATTTTTCTGGTTAATATCAGCAGCTATACCAATTCCTTGGCGGTTCGGACTCTGGACATTGGGAATGATTATTGACTTTGTCACACCCTTAATCGGAAGTAAGTTCCAAATCAAGTTACTCCCCCACGCATCCCACTTACCTGAACGCTTTGGGCTATTTACCATTATTGTCTTAGGCGAAGCAATCATCGCGGTGGTCGATGGTATGTCTCAGCAGAAATGGGATGTTTTAACCGTGATTACCGCCGTGTTTGGTCTACTTATTGCTTTTAGCTGGTGGTGGGTCTATTTTGATAATCTGGGTGGCAGACCGATTGAGATAGCGCGGACACATGGAAGAATTGGTGTTGTCAATCTCTGGCTTTACACTCATTTACCCCTAGTAATTGGGATTGTTGCAGCTGGAGTTGGTGTAGAACAAATTTTGTTAAATAATCCAACTCTACCACTACCTGATTCCCTGCGATGGTTAATTTGTGGTTCAGTGGCATTATGCTCGCTATCTATCAGTATTCTCCATATATATGGGGTGCTACGCTATTGTCAAATTCGTTCCCAATATCGACTTGCGAGTGCGGGAGTACTACTAGCGATCGCTATTTTGGGTCAAGGTTTGTTACCTGTTGTAGTCATCAGTCTTGTAGCTGTAGTTTCTGCTGTGCAGGTCGTTCAGGATTTATATCAGGCACGTCCCAGTACCCGCTTAGTCGATCCAGAAATTTAATTTGACGGCGATTAAGATAACTTATTTTTAACAGAATGTGGCAAAAAATAGTAATTCGTCTGAAAATTTTATAGGTAATATTATGTTAGGTTAAATACTTATAATATCTCTAGGTTGGGTTGAGGAACGAAACCCAGCATTTTATCTAGATTAATGTTGGGTTTCACACACGGTAAGCCCAACCTACATTGATAGATTTTATGATACCCCTCTTCTGTCACTTTCCGAGAGGGCGATCTCTAGAAGCTATATCAGTCAATCAATACAAGCTATACTATTAGAAAAAAATCGGTCTTGTATTTTTTATTAGAAAATAATCGCGCGTAGGCGTAGCCCGTCGTAGACATCGCTTGCTATACAAAAGCTCTAGATTTTAGAAAAGGCAAATGTTTTCGGAGAGTGACAGAAGAGGGGTAAGTAATCACCCGAACTTGATATAAAACTTAAAACCTTAGACCAATTCTGCATGAACCAGGTGGTTTCTCCTTAATTCGGGATTCCAACTCGGTGATGCCTTCCAAATCACAAACTATTTTTTCTGTCAGCATTTATATAAAATTGAGATGCTACCTCCATTTGTAGCCATTGCTCGATGAGTACATGTAAAGTAGAACGTATCGTGATTCGTTTCTGAGTACAGAGCAATTTAAATTGATGTTTTAAAGATTTTGGTACATATGCTTTAACATCTTCCAATTCCTGATTCAACCAATCTACAGACAATTCAATAACAGGGGTATCTGTTTGTATCCAACGCTTGATTAAATTTTCCAATACTTCACTCATCTCCAACTCTTTTTGTACACAAACAACCTTAAATTGAAGCTTTAAAGCTTTCGGTATAGCTCCCTTAATAACTACAATTTCTTCACTATTATTTTTCGTCACGAAATTACCACTTATCTAAAAATTAATGTTTAAATAGTTGATTGTTATTTATCCGTAGTTTTCCCGAAGTTTGGGATTTACTGGAATTTTGATCATCGCACGGTTATCAATTTTATCTATGTTGAGATATTTAGAATATTTTGACAAGGGAAGAAAGAGAAATTAAGAATGAACTTAGTAGACCTCAGCGCAAAAAGCGGTCGGAAATCAAAATTGCGATCGCACCAGACACTGTAGATTTTAAAAGTTAATTTTGTAGCTGATTGATGGTAAGGTGTACTGAGAAATTTACTAGCCGCATAGCGAAAACCCCCAAAAAATGAGGGCTGTTCGCAACGATAGCAGTAGCGAAAACTAGAATCGAACACCGAAGGTGGAATTTTTATCTCCCACAAGCAGAAGCTTGCAATTAATCTGACAACACCTGTTCTGCACACTGCTGGATTAATTTGGCAATTAAACCTGTCCAACCAGTTTGATGACTAGCACCAATACCAGCGCCATTATCTCCGTGAAAGTATTCATTGAACAAAATCAGGTCGCGCCAATTCGGGTCAGTTTGGAATTTTTCGACTCCACCATAAAAAGGTCGTTTACCAGAAGCATCTGTGAGAAAAATTTGGATCAGCCTTTGAGCTAATTCAATTGCTACTTCCTTGAGTGTCATCATTTGTCCAGAACCAGTAGGACACTCAACTTTGAAATCGTCACCAAAGTAGCGATAAAACTTTTGCAGCGATTCTAACAATAAATAATTAATCGGAAACCAAATTGGTCCCCGCCAGTTGGAATTACCGCCAAACATAGCTGTGCTAGACTCAGCAGGTTCGTAATCTACTCGATACTGCTGACCATCTACGGTCAAAACGTAAGGATGGGACTCATGAACTTTAGAAACAGAACGAATACCATAAGGACTGAAAAATTCTGTTGCATCTAACATTTTCTCTAAGATGCGACGGAGTTTATCTGGATAAGCGATCGCTAACAGCCGACGCTCACCAATTCCTTGTTTCTGCATACAAGCGATATTTCGGGTCAAGTCAGGGCGATTTTGCAAAAACCATTGCGTCCGTTGTCTAAAGCCTGGTAGCTGATCCAAGATTTCTGGTTCTAAAATGCTCACAGCACATAATGGAATTAACCCCACCAGCGATCGCACTTTCATCGGGAATTGATGACCATCGGGTAAATGTAGAGCATCGTAGTAAAAGCCATCAGTTTCGTCCCAAAGTGCTATTTGGGCATCACCAACACCATTCATGGCATCAGCAATGTATAAAAAATGCTCGAAAAACTTGCTGGCGATGTCTTCATAGGTGGAATTTTCCTTTGCTAACTCTAGGGCGATGGTCAGCATATTCAGACAATACATTGCCATCCAACTTGTGCCATCTGCTTGTTGCAAATATCCACCAGTTGGTAGTTGAACACTACGGTCAAACACACCAATATTATCCATACCTAAAAAGCCACCTTGAAAGATATTTTTGCCCTCAAAATCTTTCCGGTTAACCCACCAAGTAAAATTCAGCAGTAATTTCTGGAAAACACTCTCCAGAAATTTTTTATCCGCACGACCATAGATTTTTTGCTCAATCTGATAAACTTGCCATGCAGCCCAAGCATGAACCGGTGGATTCACATCACCAAAAGCCCATTCATAAGCTGGTAGTTGACCGTTAGGATGCATATACCACTCCCGTGTCAAGCGGCTGAGTTGCAGTTTGGCAAAATCCGGGTCAATCATGGAGAGTGGAATTACGTGAAAAGCTAAATCCCAAGCCGCAAACCAAGGATATTCCCATTTGTCAGGCATGGAAAGTATGTCATCGTTAAATAGATGAACCCACTCATGATTTCTGCCATGAAGTCGTGATGCTGGCGGTTGCGGTCCAGCCGGATCGCCTTTGAGCCATTGGTCAGCTACATAGTAGTAAAATTGTTTGCTCCATAGCATTCCAGCAAATGCTTGCCGCTGCACATTCTGCCTATCTTCTAATAAAGGAAACGGGCAGATTCGCTGATAAAATTCATCTGCTTCACGCTGGCGTTCTTCGCAAATTGTGTCAAAATCACTTCCAAATGGTGCAATTAAATTTTGCACGTCACTTAAGCGCAATCGTACTATCTTAGTTTCGCCTGCACCGATATCCAATTTGTAAACAGCAGCAAACTTAGTGCCAATTCGATTGGGATTGACAGCATCTTTTTGCCCATTCACTACATAATTATTTATTCCATCTTTAACGTATGGCGAAGCATTGCTGACCCCAAACAATCTTTGATTATTAGTCTCATTTTCTGTAAATAGTAGTTCTGGAGTTTGATTACAATACAACCATTGGGTTTCTAAAGAAGGGTGATAAGCTTCGATGGTACTGAGTTCAGAGTTAGATTCGCTAATTTTCAACCACGGCTTTTCTTCACCAGAAGTCCAAGACCAGGTATTGCGAAACCAGAGCGTTGGTAGCAAATGCAGCGTTTTTGCTTCCGGTCCTCGATTAATTACACTGATTTGAATCAAAATGTCTTCGGGTGAAGCTTTAGCATACTCAACGAATACATCAAAGTAGCGGTCTTGGTCGAATATACCAGTATCGATTAATTCAAACTCCGGACTTTGGCGGCCTCTGCGTCGATTTTCTTCTACCAGTTGGGTGTAGGGGAAAGCACCTTGGGGATATTTATAAAGATATTTCATATAGGAATGAGTAGGGGTGTTATCCAGGTAGAAGTAGTATTCTTTAGCATCTTCTCCGTGATTACCCTCATTCCCTGTGAGACCGAAAAGTCTCTCTTTGAGAATTGCATCGTTACCATTCCAGAGAGCGATCGCAAAACACAATCGCTGATGATTATCAGAAATTCCAGCAATCCCATCCTCTCCCCAACGATAGGCGCGGGAGCGGGCATGGTCGTGGGGGAAAAAGTCCCAGGCGCTACCATCAGCGCTATAGTCTTCTCGCACCGTTCCCCACTGGCGTTCACTCAGATAGGAACCCCATCGTTTCCAGTAGGCAGTGCGATCGCTGTCTGCTGCTAATCTTGCTTCTTCTTGGGTCATAGCTATTTTGTGTATTGAATTTTGAGAGTTGAAAGAGTTTTGAGTGCCTTATCTTGAAGTAGATGAACAAAAATATGAAGCTATCCCACTATTCTCAAAATTCCTACTTCTTTTGGGAAAATGTGCTTGAAAATCTTGATTTTTTATTTTTAGCACAAATCTTATTAGAGGATGTTTGAAAAGTAGTTAGCTGTATCTTTGCACTTGTTGATCCCCCCTAGCCCCCCTTAAAAAGGGGGGAAATAGAATCAAAGTCCCCCAATTTATCGGGGGATTTAGGCGGATGTAAAACGTTTTGCTACCGACAAGAGGATTTTTCAAACATCCTCTTAGTGGGATAGGTTCCTAAATCAAATCGGACTGCTATATGGGATTTAAATGCGTAAAAGCTTACCTACTGTTCGTGATAGTTCCGGCTAAGCCCCCCATCTACATAAAAGGTTGCGCCTGTGATATAGTCGGCATCAGATGAGGCTAAAAAAGCAACTATCGGTGCGATATCCTCCGGCTTGCCTAAGCGAGCCAAGGGAATGTTCTTCAACAGCGCCCCTAACTTTTCAGGATCGTTTAATAGCTTACTATTGATTGGTGTCTCAATTGCTCCTGGAGCCACATTGTTGATTGTGATTCCCAAAGGCCCAAGTTCAACTGCTAAATTACGCATCATCATCTTCACACCACCCTTACTAGCACAGTAGGAAGTGAAGTGAGGAAACGCTATTTCCTCATGGGTAGAGCTAATGTTGATAATTTTGCCAGTTCGTTTGGTTTCGATCAAGTACTGTACTATCGCTTGAGTAGCAAAAAATGTGCCTTTCAGGTTGAGATTTAGCACCGCATCATAGTCAGCTTCAGTGATGTCCCAGAAATCTGCATTCTTGCCGTCAATACCGGCATTGTTTACTAAAATGTCGAGTTTACCAAAGTATTGAATACCTTCGTTTATCAGCTGGCGGATGTCGCTAATGACACTTAAGTCAGCTTTGACAATTAAACCTTTGCGTCCAGAAGCTTCTACTTTTGATAGAGTTTCTTCAGCCCCTTCGAGATGAGAGCGATAGTCAATCACAACATCTGCACCTTCTTGAGCGAGACGCACAGCAATAGCTTGACCAATTCCGCTGCTGCTGCCAGTTACTAAAGCTACCTTACCTTGAAGTTTATTCATTGACTTTCTCTTGATTTTGATATTTGTTTGACCTGAATCCTTGCATGAAAATAAAGTAAATTCTGTGAATAGGTGTAACGTTAAATCTAGTACTGTTTCTTCAGATGTGGCACTTTAACGTTTTTGAAAATGCAAGGATAATGGGGAACGTGAAAAAGTTTACCTGTTAAAACTTCGCGTTCACCCATAGCTATTAATCGAAATACTCCTACACCAATCAATGCCCCTAATGGTGGCGCAATGCAATAAAGCCACTGGTCTTGCCAGAACCATGAAATTAAAGCAGGCCCCATGCTGCGTGCCGTATTCAAACTAGTACCAGAAATTGGCGCTCCTAACCAAACCATAGTTGCTACAAGAAGCCACACCATTAAAGGTGTCCAGCGTAATAATCGAGTATGGCTTAAGAAAATAAATACACACAGCACTAACAGAAAGGTCATCAAAACCTCAGCCAAAAATACATACCAAAGGGGGTAAATTTTACCAGGCAAGGTGATGCAATTATTCACGCTTAGAGCATACTCACCCCACAATTTTGTTACTAAAAATGTGCCAATAATTGCACCTAAAAATTGACTAATTATGTATCCAATTAGGTCACGCCCATGCATTTTTCCTTGTATCCAAAAAGCCAGTGATACGCAAGGATTGAGATGAGCGCCACTTAGTTTTCCCAATGGGGAAATAGTAAACAGTGCCCCACTTCCAGCAAAGATTAAGCCATTAATCAGTAAACGAGGACTCTCTGGGGGGATGAGCCGCTCCATAGGTAAACCTTTACCAAAATTGAAAGTAATTATACTGAATCCAACCAACAGATTGAATGCAGTTCCAAGGAATTCTGCACCATATTCAGACCAATTAAAACTTTTCCAATTTATGAAGTTATTCATAAGTTTATAAGTTCAAAAATCAAAGTGGACTTAGAGGATGTTTGAAAAGTCTTATTGTTGGTAGCAAAAAGTTTTAGATCCCCCTAAATCCCCCTTCAAAAGGGGGACTTTAAGAAGTTTCCCCCCCCCTTTCTTGAAAGGCAGGGCTGATTCATTCGATCTCTTAGGGATTTTGTCAAGAGTATGAGTCAGAAATTTGCTTGAGTGGGAAAAAGAAAAACTACCACCTCAACCAGCAAATTTAAGTGCGTTCACCATTTTCTTGCCCAATCAGATTTTTTAGTCACCTGTTTTTTTTGCTTGAAACGCTTGTAAATCAGCGCCTTTTAGGGAATGAAACAGCCCTGCTTTTGAAAGGGGGATCAATAGGTGCAAAGATACAGCTAACCACTTTTCAAACAACCTCTTAATAAACCGCCACCAAATTGCTATCAAATTTAATTCAAATGATTAACACAGATAGATTTACAAAACCCAGATGCACAAAGCAATTCCCAATCCCAAATAGTATTAGTAGCCTTAGTGCATCTGGTTTAGAAAATTATCAAAAATTTAGTAAAGCTTCAGCAATATGTTTGCTACATTCTTACCTAGTTTCTCAATAGATTCTTGCTGTTGGGGATCTCTTAAGCTGCCATCGGTGTTGAAGGCTTCATAAGCTTTAGGTACGGCTACCTGAGCGGGAAGTACCAAAACTCCTATATTTTCCAGAATAGACCGCAGTTGAGACAACCCCCGCAAACCACCAAGACCGCCAGGTGAAGCACTCATAATTGCAGCAACCTTATCTACAAAAGCAGTCAATGGAGCTTCATTTGCAGATGGACGGGATGCCCAGTCAATGGCATTCTTCAAAACTGGTGTGAGTGAACTGTTGTATTCAGGCGAAGCAATCAGCAATCCTTGATGAGAAATCAGCAAATCCTTGAGAGTGCGGGCGTTTACAGGTAAACCTTCTTGAGCTTCCAAATCCTCATCAAAAAGAGGTAGTGGTAAATCGCGTAGGTCTAAATAAGTCACTTCTACTTCTGCTGCTTGAGCGCCAGCCGCCGCAATTTTGACCAATTTTTTGTTGTAGGAATCAACGCGGGTGCTGCCAGCAAAGGCCAGGATTTTAGGTGTAGATGTCATAAGTATTAGTTGTAACAGTGTGTTCGCGAATTATACGGTTCTTGCTACGACAAAAGCGATCGCAACAGTTTTGTTTTGTGAGTGCAGATATAGAGCTTTTAGAGAAATAGCCTCTATGATCAAGACTTATTATGCTTGTAAGGTGCTGTGAGAAACAGCTCGTCCATAAATTTCAGTCATGGTTTTCAGGCGATCGCGCAGCTGTTTTGTTAAAGCCGCAGATTCATAACGCCATCCCCAATTACCTACACTTTGGCCAGGTAAATTCATCCGAGCAGAAGTATTCAATCCCAAAATATCTTGTAGAGGAATAATCGCTTGATTAGCTACAGAACTATATGCTAAGCGAATTAAATCCCAGTGGATATCCGCAGAATTGGTACAACCTAAATAGTGAAAAACTGCTTTTGAATCTTGATCTGCTAGTTGATTAAACCAGCTTACTGTTGTGTCATTGTCGTGAGTGCCAGTATAAACCACACAGTTGCGGGGATAATTGAATGGTAAAAACGGATTATCAGCGCCAGAATCAAAAGCAAACTGCAAAATTTTCATCCCAGGAAATTCAAACTGGTCACGCAAAGCTTCTACATCGGGTGTGATTTCTCCCAAATCCTCGGCGATGATTGGTAACTTGCCTAACTTTTGGTTGAGTACTTCAAAGAAAATCTCTCCAGGAGCTTGAATCCACTCACCATTAACAGCCGTTGTTTCCCCTTGTTTTACCGCCCAGTATGCTTGGAAGCCCCGGAAATGGTCAATCCGAATCAAGTCTACATAATCAAGGATGGTTTGGAAACGCTGTACCCACCAATCAAAGTCTTGTTTTTGTAACTGCGCCCAATTATAGACCGGGTTACCCCATAATTGACCAGTGGTACTGAAGTAGTCTGGCGGTGTTCCTGCCATCAATGCAGGTGAACCTGTTTGTTCATCAAGACAAAAGATTTGGGGATGAGACCAAACATCAGCGCTATCGTAAGCCACATAAATTGCAATATCTCCGATGATTTGGATGCCACGTTGATTGGCATAACGCTTTAAGTTTGACCATTGATAGAAAAACTCAAACTGAAGATATTTGTAGTAAGAAATTTCATGGCTTAATCGTTGTTGCCATTGTTGGACTGTATCTGGTTCACGTTTGGCTAAAGCTGGTTCCCAACTATTCCATTTGGCATCCCCATGAACATACTTCAGCGCCATAAATAACGCATAGTCATTTAGCCAGTAAGCCCTAGTTTGACAAAACTGTTCAAATTCCTTGTGCTGAATAGATGAAGCATAGGCTTTAAAGTTCTTAAAGGCTTTTTGCAGCAAAGGCATCTTGGTTTGGATGACCCGCTCAAAATCTACTGTTACAGTGCTATATTCTGGCAGATCGAAAAGGTCTTCTTTAGCTAGCAAACCCTTTTCTACCAGGAGTTCGGGACTAAGTAACAATGGATTTCCTGCCATTGCTGAATAAGATGCATAGGGAGAATTACTATCTCCCGTAGGTCCTAATGGCAATATTTGCCAAAGCCGCTGTCCACTGTCTGCCAAAAAGTCAACAAACCAATAAGCTTCAAATCCCAAGTCACCAATACCAAACCGACTTGGAAAAGAAGTGGGGTGTAATAAAATACCGCTAGATCTAGGAAAAGGCATATCAAGACCCTATGGTTAAGCTAAATCTACGTTGATCAAATATTTCCTGGAACTGGGGAGTGGGGAGGGGACTGGCGACAACACCAAAGACTTCTTACAATTTGTCTCCCCATCTCCCCACCTCCCCACTCCTGTCTTAGGCAGTCTTGATTAACTTCAGCAGTTCACTGGGAGCAAAAACATCGCGGTAGAACGTCAATTGTTCTGTTTTGAGATAGCATCCGCCTCGATGGCCACGTCGAATCCAGGTAACATTTCCCTTGGCGAGTGTTTCGTTGGTTTCATCATCGACACACTTCCATTCAAAGTAGGTAACTTCACCATGAAACATGACAATTGGCCAGCACATGGTCACACCTGGTTGAGCAATTAATGCCCACCAATGCTGTTCGCGCTCTTTTTGTTGTTCTAAGCCTTGATAAGGTCCATCCTGACAGAAATAAACTAAATCATCTCGATATTCACCTGTTAATATATCGCCACGTCCCTGTCTCAATGCCTCACAATGGGTAGGCCACCATTCTTTATTTTCTTGTTCAATTTGTTCTAGAGTGTAATAAGGACTAATTTCTGGCAAAGTTCTTTCTTTCATTGCCACAATTTTTTCAGCATCCTCTATGAGTTTTTTTGCTACATAAGCACTCACAAGTCCTGGTCGAGAATAATCTGCGGCTAAATCTTTGTAGTAGTTAGTTCGTTTATTAATCAATGTGTTGGTTGTGTTGGTGTTTTGGTGACCATTCGACTGGCCATTTGAGTAAGAAATGAGTTTCTGCTCTAACATAAGACTAACTACGTCCTCCTTGAGTTGATTAGTTGCGCCAATATTTGCAATCAATTCTGCTACTGTAGAACTGCGCTGACCTGCTAGAGTCATTTTGCCGTCGTAAACAAAAGTGTAAGCACTTCGTTCGGGAAATGGTAAAAGCCGCTGCACATATTTAGCTTGGTCTTGAACAGCGATCGCATATTCTTTGGAAGCAAAAAATGTTTCCATTTCCAAAGGATTAGCAAAAGCAATTTCAAACGCAGCTTGATACTGTTTTTCTGGGGATTCGTAATGAGAAACTCCAGCCGCATCTGGGCGAGAATTATCTACTTGCTCAAACAAATGTAGGCGGAATTTGAGAACAGAATCACTCTGGATAACAGATGGTGCAAAGCTATTTGTGAGATATCGGCGAAAATCTTCCACACTCACGGCATCAGATTTTTTCACCATAACGTGAAACTTAATTACACCTAATTGACCGTTAGGATCTCCTGTGGGAATGCTATCAAAATAAGTTTGAGAATTACCAAAACTACTGTTGTAACCGATGGCTTTCCTGAATACATTATGCTCATCATCCATGAGGATGGCAGCAGATTTAAACCAGAGATCCCGTTCGGCTGCTGTCTCAAAGGTTAATTCGGCAATACCATTAAATTGATCTTCTTCTGGACAAGTGTATTCAATGCCGTTAATAGTTGGCCATAGACCACCTTCATTTGCAGCTACGTGAAACTGCCAGTATTGATTCTGTCCTGGTAGTCTGGCGCAAACTGGGCCGTGAACGTCTCTCCAATAGTCATCAAAAAGTTCTAGAGAAATTCCTTTACGTTTCCACAAGAGAACATAGAAGGATACTTTACCTTTTTGATCCCTGACTGCATAATCGAATTTTCTACTTGTTGCTAACATTACTGCTTTCCTTTGCTACATCTACTATTTTGGTTGAGATGAAAACTTAATCCTTAAACTTGTTTGATGTTTCAATTTTTCCAGAATAACCTTAATTGATTACATGCATGTGCAACGTTTAAAAACTAAAAGAGTGGCAAGGGAAAAGATTGCAGCCACATAAAAAACACTACTAATTCCAAACATGCCAAAAGCTATTCCCATTAATAGTGGTCCTAAAGTTTGCCCAAATCCTAAAAAGGTTCCATTTATCGACATAATTGCAGCTAGATATTCCTTGGGTGCCATCTCTGCTAAGAGAGTTTGAATACTAGGGAAGCCGATGCCAAGGCCTATGCCAAAAATCATTGTTGAAATTAACAGGAACCAAAGACTGTGAATCAAGGGAATTATTGCTAGAGCGATCGCAAAGAGTACAAATGATGCTCTCACCAAACTTTTTTGTGAGAACTTTTTTGTTAATTTTCCCAATTGCAGTGATGTGAGTGTAATTGTAACAGACATACTTGAGAGAATAATGCCAATCGTAAAAGCAGAGGCATTGAAGGAATTTTTCATCACAATTGGCAAATAGGTTACATAGGCTCCATAGAGGAGCATGAAAGTTGCAACCGTGCTGAAAAAAATTCCAAAAAATTGTCTATTTCTCACACTTCCCCATGCATTTCTCACATACTCAATAAAATTCTGCTTGCTTTTTGGTTCCGGATTTTTGAGTGAAAACAAAACAAGCAGTCCTATAGGTATGGCCAATATGGGAAGCATAAAGGGATAATTCCATCCCATCACCGCAGTTGCTCCGCCAATAGTTGGATAAGTTGCAGTACCTACACTACTGACACTGGCGTTGTAGCCCATAGCAGTGGTGCGTTCTTTACCTGAATATAAATCGCCAATCAGCGTCACATTCAGAGAATTTAAGGAAGCTGCACCCATACCCTCAATGAAACGTAATATTAATAACAGATTAAAATCACGAACAAAGGCACATGCTACTCCGGCAATTCCAAATAACATCAGTGAGGGAACAAGTATTTTTTTTCTGCCTAATCGGTCTGCCAGGACACCGAGAACAGGAGTTAGTAAGATACTAGGGAAGGTGAATACCGTCACCAGTAATCCAACATCTTGAGGTGGTACATTTAATTCTTGGGCTAGCTTTGGAAAAGCCGGAGTCACACTGGAAACTCCTAGTATACCCATCAAAGTAATACCGAAAATAATCAGAAGATTTTGATCAAGATAGACTGGACTACGGTTTTTACCGTGACTGATATGTTCAATTGAATCCATATTTAGGCTTCCTTATTATTAACAATGAAAAGTAAATAAGTGTTGTATTTCTCCCTATAGCTAAATACAAAATTTCATTAATTCGTAGCGAATTCTCTGCGTACCTTTGCGCTTACCTCTGCGCTCTTCTGCGTTTAAATTTCAACCCTAAATTTGCTACGATTTTACGCAAAGTTGTTCACGCAGAGGCGCAGAGTCCCTCCAGAGTAAGAGTTGAGAAGAGTTGATTTTTGAATTTCATATTCAAATTCAGCAACGCCAATTTTGAGGTTAATTTGTGGATATTTCTAATAGTAGGAGCGCAGATTCTAGAAGGAAAAGACAGTCCGCACTGTACCAGTGATAATCGTGCCGTTAATGTTCTGATTACCAGGGTCGATGATTACCTGTACCAATGGCGTAACTCTGATGTTGTCGCTAATTGGTAAGTTATAAAACGCTTCAATATTAGTTTGGGTGGCATTTCCTACTGTATTTTCAATGAACGGTTGACCAGCAGCAATACCAGCTAAACTTCCTGGTAGGAACAAATCCCGGAAAGCGATACCAGCCATCCAGTAGTTGGGGTTAATGTCACCTTGGAATGTGTTGCTATAGTCGCCATAACCATAACGACCAAAGATACCCATTGTTTGTGAGAGTGCTAGTTCAAAGTTGACTCCGAAAGCATTAAAGCGGCTATCTAATACTTCACCGCCAGCGTATTGGAGACGCACAGCAAAAGCTTTGCCCTCAGAGTACTCTAGTTCAATGATGCCTTGGTAAGGATCTGCGAACAAACCACCATCACCACCACGGTTAGGAAATATCAATATAGGAGCTGATGGTCCACCAATAAATCTCTGGCTATCAGAGTTTAAACTAGCTCCATTTGCAGCTACATACACTGCCCGTAGCTTAAATGCGCCTCCTCCCGGATTCCAGTTAATGACTGCACCAGATCCAGCCGGACGGGGGAATAGGATAAAGTTATTGATCAATGCTTGGGTTGAAAAGTCCAGAAAACTTGTATTAGCGTAGGCGTTTTTATCTACAAAGTCTGTAGCAACGATCGCTGCTCCCAGAGTTACACTCAGATCCTTAACAGGGGTGAAAGTGTAGAACAGACGACCGATACCTAACTGGTCGTTCCTACCAGGAACAGAAAAGTCTAGGACACTGCCAAAGTTGGGTTCCAAAAATCCGGCGGCGTTATCATTGGAACCATCGCTGCCTGAAAGTAAGCGGATTTGTAACAGATCGGTGCCGTTAAAACTGGTGTTCAGATTTAGAGAAGCCCGATAGATAAAGGTAGCATTCGGGTTTTCATCGGCAATCACTGCCCCTGTGGGAGCAATGATGCGATCGCCACTAAATCCGCCCATATTCACCGCAAAAATTGCTTGACCAATGAGCTTTGTAGTGGTAGAGAATTGATTAGCTGCCACCTCTGCCGTGCGTGCTTCTAAACTATCCACACGACCTCGCAAGGCGGCGAGTTCTGGTGAAAATTCAGTTTGCAAACGTTGCAAAGTAACTAATTCTTCTTGTGTTACTAAGTCTGCTGTCGCTGTAGCAATCTGCTGATTAACTCGCTCTAAACAAGCATTTAAATTAGCAGCAAATTCATAGCGGGTTAAAGCTTGGTTGCCACGATAAGTGCCATCGGCATAACCGGTGATACAACCATAGCGTTGAATTAAGGACTGCAATGCTTGAAAAGCCCAGTCAGTAGGCTGCACATCTGCAAACTGGGATACAGAGGTGACTGAATCCATTGAGGCAGGCGTGGAAACAGTTTCACCCTGGAGAGTAGCATCTGGGGCTAGTTGGGCTATGAAAGTGGTGGTAGGTGGAATGGTTGTAGCTGTCGTGGTTTTGTCTGTTGTTCCCCAAACGTCAAAGTTTGCAGCAGATACTGCCTCAGGAGTAATTAACCATTCTCGGCTAACAGCAGTAGACTCAGACATTCCAGCTAATGCAGAAGTACTCTGGGCAATTAGTCCCAGGATGCTGAGGCTACTGATCAAGTGGAAATAAATTCTTCTCACCACTGGTAATTTGTAAAATACTTTAACAAATCAATTTCTTTGCCCAAGCGTATGAATCTATACCGCTCCGCCGCCAGCTTGGATGTTTTGTCCTGTGAGCCAGCGTGCTTCTTCACTGACCAAGAACGCAACGACATCGGCTACGTCAGCAGGTTGCCCCAATCTACCCAAGGGAGACATCTTCAGTCCCTTTTCTTTCAATTGGGGATTGCTAGCGAGCATTTCCGTATCCGTAAATCCTGGTGAAACAGCGTTAACTGTAATACCCCGTTCTCCTATTTCCTTAGCAAGTACTTTTGTAAACTGCTCAACTGCTGCTTTACTTCCAGCGTAGATGGAAGCGGTAGGGCTAGGCGAAACAGTGCCACCTGTTGAAATGCTGACGATGCGACCGTTGTCCGCCATCCACCGCGCTGCTTCCTGCAAGGCGAAGAAAGTACCCCGAGTGTTGACCGTAAAGACCGTATCAAATTCTTCCTCCGTCAGTTGCACGAATGGCTTATAAATGGCAAGTCCTGCATTGTTGACTAAGATATCCAAGTGACCGAAGTGATCGATTGTTGCTTGGAACAAGTGGCGGATATCGTTAACTTTGCTGATGTCAGCTTGTAAGGCAAGGGCTTGTCCGCCTCTAGCTTCGATACCTGCGATCACTTCTTTAGCTTTGGCAGAATTGTTAGCATAGTTTACCACAACGGACGCACCGTCTTCAGCTAACCGTTCTGCGATCGCCCGTCCAATACCCCGTGATGCTCCAGTCACAATTGCGACTTTTCCGACAAGTGTTCCCATATTGTTATTCTCCTTGATTTCGCTGATCAGTTTAGCTGAATCTCTATAGATGACTGGAGTTTAGACTAAGCAACAAGAAACTACTTACCAACGCTGAGTTTCAAACAAAGAGGTTTCAGGCATCAGAGTTGGGCAAGTCCTCAAGTAATTAAGTTCGGTTCATCACAGATTCTTAGTTACTCTGGGTTTGAAAAACTGGCTAATTTCTGCTGTTTCTGCTTCTGTTTCAACACTAAAATCGTACCAAATCCCAATACACCCAACCAAGAAGATGGTTCGGGGACAGGAGTCGGGGTACGAAGGAACAGCGTCCTTGCCTGGGTGGTTCCAAGGTTTTGAAAGCTGTAAGGTGTGTCTTCGGGAAGATAAACAAAGGTTCCGGGTTTGGCAACAAAGCTTTGGTTTTCCAACTCGAATGTCAGCTCCCCTGCTAGCACATAGAACGATTCAGCATCCTTAGAGTTGCTCTGTAGCAGTCCACCCTCAGCTTCCGGTTGAACGGAAACATCAAATAGCGAGAACAGACCGCCAGTCTCGTTGCCAGTTGCTAAAGAAGTATACCTGTTACCCCCAAGTAAAAATGACTCACGATTTGGTGCCCCAGGCGGCACTACTACGAAATCTAAAAGTCCATCTGTTGGGGGGAGTGTGGTTCCAGGTGGTATAGGTTGTAGACCGTAATTCGGGCCTTCTTCGGCAAATCTTCGGAGATCCTCTTCAGTGATGGGAGGTGGCGGAACATTTCTGTCGGTAACTGGTATGCCTAAGTTAATGAATAAATTCTCAAGTCCGGCGGGAGTAGTGAGCGATAGCGTCCTCACCAGCGTTGATGTATTGTTTATAAATGAGTGAGGTCTACCTTTAGGAAGGTAAATGAAGGTTCCGGGGGTCGCAACCATGCTGTTGTTACGGTCTCCCATCTGAACCGTCAACTCTCCCTGTAGAATAAAGAACGACTCAGCTTCACGACCGTGGACGTGTAGATCAGGCCCGCCCCCAGGTGGAACGTCAAAATTGAATAGCGAGAACAGTTGCTTGGTTTCTTTGCCAGTTGCTAAAAAGGTATACAGGTCGCCCGATGCGTAGAATGCCTCACGACCTGGGGCTTCTGGTGGTACAACTAAAACATTCTCTGATTCTTCTTCATGCCCACTATGTTCCTGCCCACCGTGTGCGTATGCAGCTTGTAGCCCTAAACAAAAACCTGAAATCACTGCTCCAGCGACAAGCATTGATAACTTTTTTTTAGTAACCATATACAGGTGACTCTTTAACTAAAAATCTACAGTTTTGACATCCTAACAACGACTCTGTTAACTCACTGTTACCTGCTCAAAACAGCACTGGAAGAATCTTTATTTCTATTGCCATTTGTTTGGGTTGGTTGTTCTTGGGAGTTAGTTTGATAAAAAGGCAAAATATCTGCATAAACTCGCCATTCACTCACTTGGTTGCCTCTCAAGCGGTAAATATCACAACAGGCTATGGTCAAATGTCTTTTATCCTGCACAGTGATGTATTTGGCATCCATTTCTACAACAATAATGCCTGGTTCATTCCAAATTTTTCGGACGCTATGCCCTGTAAATTTGGCGGTATTTGTAAACATAGAAGATAAAAAATTCACCACAGCTTGTTTACCATAAACAGGTTCCGATGAACCAACTTTATAAAAGATGTCATCAGTGAGAAATCGCTTGGCTTGTTCCCAATTTTCATTAAGTACGAAGCTTGACAGTTGTACAACAGCTTCTAACTGTTCCGAAAGTAACTGTTCTGACATAATTACTCCTTTTTTGTCTATTAATTATTTGAAGCTAGCTATTGACGAAACAAAATCAGTTTCTACTTTGCTCGAAACAACTTTGAGGTTTCTGTCTGTCGCTGTCTGCGCTTTAACAGCGCAGCACTACTGAAAGCGCCAAAGGCGAGTATGCTCAATGTAGAACTCGGTTCAGGAATATTAACCTTCCGAATAAGCATTGGCGTAGGCGATCTGTCCGCCTATGTCGTGCCCGACGAGAGAGATATCATCAAAACCGAGATGCTGGACGATCTGGTAGATGTCTTCAGCCATTTGGCTATCTAGCTTTGTTTCACTACTGCTAAGTTAAGGTTGCACTGACAAAGGATGAACTGAACCATGTTTTTCAAGATGGGGCGTGGACACTTAGAGGCTTGCCCTTTGGCATTGCTGGGTTAAAAATCGAGGTTGTAAACACGATTTTTAACGATATTTTAAGCATGATTACTTATTGACAAGTTGTTGCTGACCTGAAAATGTCGCCCTTTCAGCCTCACAGGGTGTTCCACGGAGACATATCTGCATAAACCCGCCATTCACTCACCTGGTTTCCTCTCAGGCGATAGATGTCGCAGCAGGCAATAGTAACATGCTTTTTACTTCCAACTAACTGGTATTTGGCATCCATTTCTATGGTGATGATGTCTGGCTCTTGCCAAACTTTCCGGACCTCATGACCATAAAACACCGCAGTATTGTTAAATACTTGCTTAAAGAAATTTACAACAGCTTGAGGCCCATAAACAGGTTCACCTGAACCTACTTTGTAAAAGATGTCAGGAGTTAAGTAAGTTTTGACCTTTTCCCAATCTTGATTCATTACGGACTGAGCTAATTCACCCACAGCCTTTAACTGTTCTGATGATTTGTCATTAGCTTTATTTTCATAATCAATTTGCCATTTAGGCCCAGCGATTGACCATTTGGGGACAAATCCATTTTTGACTCTTTCTTTTCCTTCGGGATGTTCTGCGAAGTGCTTCCTCATTGTTCCAGGAGGTAATAATTGCTTTCCTTCTTTTGCAGTCAACACAGAAGCAGATTGAGGAACAGGAAGGGTAGGATCAAATACAGGATTCACATCCATGAAAATCCGCAGTTCACTGAACTTATCTCCTTCGACGCGGAAAATATCTGTGCAAGGAAGAGAAATCAGCGAGCCATCTTTGCGCCAGTAGAGAACATCCATTTCTACAAAGACCAAATCTCCTAGTTCCCATATCACCTTGATTTCGTGATACACCGCCGAGATTTGATTGAAGAAGTTGTCCGCCGATTTTTTAATCGATTCTTTATCTAAACAGACTTCAAAATTGCCGAACTGATATATTGGATTTTCGGTAAAAAAGGTAATGAATCCTTCTGAATCAAAAGCTTCACCTCTAGAAAACAAGCGCTTTACTAAGTCTACATTGGTTCCAGAAATTTTTTCTATTGTCGGGGTTTTATCGTTTGAAGCAGATGCTCCTGCCATTAACTCATCCATCATTGATAGAACGACTTCACCAAAAACCACATGTACTGTACCAAGTGATTTGGCTAATTCTTCTTTAGTAATTTCATAGCCATTTTCAGATGCTATTTTGACGAAGCTTTCGGGAGTATTAGCTGAGTGAAGTTTCTGTTGCAAGCTAGGATTTTCAAACGCAGATGCTAATAAACTAATTACTTTTTGTGACATGATCTAACCTCATTTTGTTTCTATAATTTGTGGAATTCATAGCCAATTTTCGAGAAAAATCTCTTTGGTTAAGCTTTCTATGAGCAGATGGTTGATTGAAACCTACACACCGATCAACTAAAAATATAGGACTCATATTTGATTGTGTGAAAAAACTGCGTACACTCAAACAGCCTTTTTTCCTACTCCCCACTTTGCACTCCGCACTCCCGGACTACGCAAATAATTTCACAAATCAAAGCGGATGACTATATATGTAGCGATCGCTGCATTCGCTGTCTAGAAAAATTAACCAAGGAGAACATAATTCATGACCCGAAAAATCTTCGCCTGATAGTGGAAATCAATTTGATGTGACTATTTCAATCCAACACTGGAAGTATATTTATTTCCATTACCATTGGTTGGAGTTGGTTGTTCTTGGGGGCTAGTTTGATAAAATGGCAGAATATCTGCATAAACCCGCCATTCACTCACCTGGTTGCCTCTCAAGCGATAAATATCACAACAGGCGATCGTCAAATGTCTTTTATCCTGGATAGTGATGTATTTTGCATCCATTTCTACAACAACAATGCCCGGCTCTTGCCAGATTTTTCTGACTTCATGATTGATAAATTTGGCAGTATTTGTAAACAAAGAAGACAAGAAGTTCACAACAGCTTGCTTCCCGTAAACTGGTTCAGATGAACCAACCTTATAAAAGATATCATCAGTTAGAAAATTCTTAGCTTGTTCCCAATTTTCCTTGAGTACGAACTCAGACAGTTGCACAACAGCTTGTAACTGTTCTGATAAATTTACTTCTTGCTGACCTATGGACCATTTCGGCCCATCTATTGACCATTTAGGAACAAATCCAGCTTCCACCCTTTTTTTACCTTCAGGATGTTCTGCAAAATGCTTCCTCATGATACCCGATCCAGCAAGTTTTTTGCCTTGGCTGATAGTAAATACCGAAGCTGTGGGAGGGACAAAAATTGTTGGGTTAAATACAGGATTTACATCCATAAAAATCCGCAGTTCCGAGAATTTATCGCCCTCTACGCGGAATATATCAGAGCAAGGTAGTGTGACTACAGAACCATCCTTGCGCCAGTAAATCACATCCATTTCCACAAATACCACATCTTCGATTTCCCGAATCATCTTGATATCGTGGTATACAGCAGAGATTTGGCTGAAGAAATTTTCCGCAGATTTCTTAATTGCAGCTTTATCCAAACACACTTCAAAGTTACCGAACTGATAAACTGGTGTGTCAGTAAAGAAAGTAATAAATCCTTCAGCATCAAACGCTTCGCCTCTTGAGAACAAGCGTTTTACCAAGTCTGTTGTTGTACCTGGGAGTCTTTCTATATTAGCTTGGTTCAAATTGGCGATCGCAGTTTCTGCTTTCCCATTGGAAACAGGGATAGATATTCCATTCGACATATTATATTCCTCCTGTGCTTTATCAAAATGTTCTTTAGCCTTACGGGTGACTTGATTGAATTCAAGCTGTTCTCCATTAGGGCCTTTACAATAAAACAATGCCCAGCCTTCAAATTCACCAAATTCTGTTTCTGCTTCACCCTCTGCTAATAAATCTGGCTCATTCCAAAATTTATTAGAATTGTATTTCAGGGCAATTTTTCTTCTTTCTTCTGCGGATTTTACTCGAATTACACGATTAAAAACAACATTAGTTAGCCCTCGTTTTTGACACTCTTCTTCCAACATTTTGGCGAAAACATTCAAATCGATCTCATCTTTAACATGGAAAGAGATATGCATTGCATTCACATTACCAATGTGAGAAGGAATGCTGTTTTTAGAAGAAACTAAAGCATTTGGTGTCGCAGCATCTCGGAAGTATATCAGTTCAATACAAGTGTTACCAAAAGAGATAAATTTAATATCCAATGCATCTTTTTCATCTCTGAGGTTGGGAATGTCAAAATTTTGCGGGTCAATTCCTTGAAAAATTGCATCTATCTCTTCTTTTTGAAAAAGAGTGTTTTGCATTCCATCACCCATCAAACCATTTTCTGAAAGAACTAATTTCCCTCCTAACACTTCTAAATAAAATTCGAGGGATTTTTCCATGTCTTGAACTGTAACCCCGACATGTTGCATTCCTTGCAGATAATGACCCAATTCAGACTTAACATTTTGCTTACCATTCATAAGAGAAACTATATTCTCCTGCAATTGATTGGTTGCTCCGACTTTTGCGATTAATTGTGCCACTTTAGAACTCCGCTGACCGGCTAAGGTCATCTGACCGTTGTAGACAAAAGTGTAAACACTCCGTTCTGCAAATGAATTGATTTGTCTAACATATTTTGCCTGTTCTTTGACTGCTATTGCATACTCTTTCGAGGCAAAGAATCTTTCCATTTCCAAAGGATTGGAGAATGCAATTTCAAAAGCCGCCTGATACTGTTGCTGTGGTGGTTCATTATGAACTACTCTTGCTGCATCAGGACGCGAATTATCTACTTCCTCAAATAAATGCAGTCTAAATTTGAGTACCAAATCATTCTTGACGATAGCTGAGGCAAAGCTATCTGTCATATATTTACGGAACTCCTCCACACTCACGTCATCAGATTTTTTCACCATGACGTGGAACTTTAGAATACCCAGTTCTCCGTTAGGGTCTCCTGTGGTAATGGTATCAACATAAGTTTTGGAATTACCAAAGCTAGTGTTATATCCAATTGCTTTGTGAAATAAGTTATGTTCATCATCCATTAACACAGCCGCAGCCTGAAACCATTTCTGCCGGTCTGCTTCTGTCTCAAAGGTTAATTCGGCAATACCATCAAATTGATCTTCTGGCTGGGAGTTGTAGTCTATACCATTACTCACTGCCCACAAATCACCCTGATTATGAGATAAATGAAACTGCCAGTATTGATGTTGGCCTGGTAGTCTAGCGCAGACTGGACCATGAACATTTCTCCAATAGTCATTAAAAAGGTCTAGCTTTATTCCCTTTTTTTTCCATAAAAGAACGTAAAATACTAATTTGCCTTTTTGATCGCGGATTGCATAATCGGCCTTTCTGATTGCTGAGATCATTTGTCCAACTCTACTTTGTTCAATAATTTGATTAAGAGTACCAAAACAACCTGCAACCTTATTGAATCCTGCATAAACGCACATGAATAAAAAAAGTTCTTCAATTTCTGCGGAAGTTGCTCCTTGCTTGAGAGCCATATTCACATGTGCTGAAAAAGGATTTCCTGAACCTACATGGTCTTGATTGGCTACATCAACTGCAAGTGTGATTAAAGCCTTAGTCTTTTGGTTAATTAATGGTAAACCCCATGCTTCTCCTGCTACACGAGTAACAAAATCACCAAACTTGGGATTGATACCTTTTAAACTCTCTTGGAGTTCTTGATCATCCAGAACTGCATTTTCGTACACCTTTTCATATGTCATTTTAGGCTGCAACCATTAACTTCAGTAATTAGTTAGGGGCAAAAATCTCACGAAATTAAGTCAGATATCTGGTTCTGAGATAGCAAACATTTCTTTGTCCATATCTAATTATGAATTACATTCATATTAGCGATCGCTTAGTGATTATATAGGTCTAAGTATTTATTTTTGCGAAATATACTTAGACTCAAAAGCCTGTTTGAAGAAAGTTTAGCCTCAAATCTTGTTCAAAAATCAGATAGAATTCCTATATCTTATTAAATTTATTTGTCAACACGAAGAAAGTGATAAACGCACATTTGCTAACCAGTTGTTAGTCTGAGTCTGTTCAAATATTTCAGTACGAAATAATTGTTTACTTTTTTTTAAGATTTGAGTATAGAAGATCGATAAATTAAGGATCAATTTAAGAGTATCACTGGAGAAAGTTTTAACATCCTCCCACGCCTTGAAGCTGTGGGATTCCAAAAATCACTTCTTGGGCTTCCTTTTTGGCATTGTAGGGCACACAGCTAGCTGTGCGCCCCTACTGCAAATTGCAATAAACGATTTTTATCAAGAAGGCTCAGGGGGAAGGGGAAAAGGTTTTAAGCGAGTAGAATTGTGGCCGCGTTGAGTTTATCCCTTTTCCCTTTTCCCTTCGGCTTTATACTTTAGATACGTTTGCCCTGCATGAATCATGCGGGTGGACTTGCTGACTTTGTTTTCTACAGTCATAAGTGCCTTAATTTGCTGAAAACAAGTACAGCTATAAGCCAGTGATTATATTTTACGGATAGTGCCTTGAGCAAGAGTATTTTTACAAAATTATCCCTGTAGGTAGTATAAAAGCTTAAGTTTAGTCTTAACTTAAAGATATTAGCTGGCTGATACTTTCTGGAATTGTTAAAAAGAAATAAAGAAACAAGTTTCCTTGATTCATCAGAATCCAGTACAAAGAAGAGTGCTTCTTAAGTACCTATAGGAATCCTATCTGATTTCTCAACAGGATTTGAGATGAAACCCTGATCAAACAGGCTTTTCAGTCTCAGTATTTTTTCAAAAATCAAATTGGAGTCCTATATTATGCTAATTATTAGCTTGTTGCGTCCTAAGGTTGTGTTGCTAATTAAGAGTATGAATCTAGTATCACACAAAGGCGAGACAACGCGTTCCAGAGAAATTAAGAGAGAATATTAGCTGAGACGCCTGCTATTAGTGCATTGTGAATAATGATGAAACAATTTAGCATAATTCGTACTGAACAACCAGAAAAATTATCAGTATAGTTGCATTGGTTCAATCGATGGAAATCTAAATTAAGCTATTCATCAAAGTTTTTGGTATTACAGCAATCCTCAATTTTCTGTGAACACTTCTCTGTTTTCTTTTTTCTCTACGAGACGCTGCGGGAATATATACTTTCGATACTTCACGGTTCATCCTGATTTTTTTTCGTTCACGATTTATCTATCTGGAACTGCTGTATTACACAAGCATAGCACTGAGTGGATCTTTGCATTCTCAAAAAAATTTTGCAGTACAAGAACAAAATCTGTGTAATAGATGGAGAAAAACTATGAGTACAACGAATCATACAGCATTGGAGCAAAACGGCAAGGCAACACTATATAAAAATGCTGTTTTAGATGATATAAAACTTCAAGATGCTTTAAATAGTATCAATCCGAAGTTTGGGGATTTTTGTACTCGTGTAGCAGGTGAAGCATGGGGTCTGCCGTTAATCGACCAAAAAACCAAGGCTTTAATCACAATTGCTATTGATGTTGTCAATCAAGATCAAGTCGGGACTGGTAGTCCTTTTGCAGCGCACGTCAAGATGGCTATGCAACAAGGCGCTACACGTGCAGAAATAGAAGAACTTTTTTTGTTCATGTGCGTTTACGCAGGATTTAATAAGGCCGCGGGCTGTTTTGGTACTCTAAACGATATTCTTAATTCCAATCAATAGCATACTGATGCAGTGCCAGACAATAACTTGAGCGCCAAATTACACTTTATTTCAGGTATTGAGTTTTTGATTAGCGAGTAGAAAGTGTACGTTGATTCTAACAGTACAACTTCTATGTCGTAAATATGTACAAATCAAATAAGAGGCAAAATCATGGTAACTACTGGTACTAAAAATCAGGGTAAAATAGGTGTACTCATTGAAGAACACTTTGATGAAATTGAGTTTCGAGCTTTTAATGATTTTTTTCCATCTCATGGATACGAGATCGAATATATTTCTCATCTTTGGAATCAAGAACAACTGACCTTTAAGGGGGTTGAGTTAACAGAAGAAGTCACTGTTACAGTAGAAGTAAACGATATTCAACCTACTGATTATCAAGGCATTATTCTCATTGGTGCATACGCTATGGATCGTCTGCGCTATGAAGAATATCCTCAACAGGGGGAATCCAATCAATCTCCTGCTGTCAAATTTCTCCGCAAAGCTGTAAAGGCTATGGATGCTGGAAAATTAAATATTGGAACTATTTGTCATAGCCTTTGGTTATTTTGTGCTGATCCAGAATTGTTGAAAAATCGGGAAGTAACTTGTGCCCATAACATCATTTGTGATGTCAAAAATGCAGGAGGCATTATTATCTTCGATGGCGATGGAACAACGAATCTACATATTCATGGCAATCTAATTACAGCAAAACATCCGAATGTAGTTGTCGAATTTATGGAAGTTTTCTTAAAAGCAATTAATGAGCAGAAATTGCAGCTAGCTACCAAGTAAGCAACTAGGATGAAAAATTCGAGTCTGTCATGTGGGAAAGAAAAGCGCTGCTAATTTCTGACCAGTCTGGTTGGATTGTCTGCAATTACGTTAACGCTACTAGCCAGATTCAGGTACTTCGGATCGCAAATATTCCTAATTGGTACTTTGAGCGAGTTCTTTTCCCAAAACAACGTTTTCGTTTTGAAGCACCTGCCGATGCCGATCTGGAAATTCATACGGGCACTATAGCTAGTGCAATTCTCTCAGATAAGATTCAGTGCGATCGCTTACGCATTAGCTAGAACATCAATTCATTTCTCAAGGCGAAGCTCAGTTACTCCTATTGGTAAAAACTAGGTTTCTATGATTAATGAATTTATGTTTTAGAACATATGCTTGTTCCTCACAAACTGTTGCGGAATTGTTCAGTCAATTATCAATTAATTTTTCAGGTGAGAAGAAAGAGAAAATGATTGCAACAACATTTCAATATCAAGCAGAAACTACAACCAATTACCAACTAGAGTTGGGACGCACATATCCTTTGGGTGCAAAACCCGACAAATATGGAGTCAATTTCTCAATCTTTTCAGAACATGCCACATCTGTAGAACTGTTATTATTTGAGACACCTGACGACGCAGAACCAATACAAATCATTGAGTTAGACCCAAAGCTGAATAAAACTTTCTTTTTGTGGCATATCTATGTCAGAGGCTTAAAACCTGGTGCTGCTTATGCTTATCGCATTGATGGACCTAAGGATTTACACGGCAAAGGACATCGCTTTAACAAAAATAAAGTACTGATTGATCCTTACTCAAAAGGAAATAGTACTACGCTGTGGAAGCGCACTGATGCTTTAGGGTCTATAGATAACTTGACTACTTCAATGCGTAGTGTAGTCATAGATATATCAGATTATGACTGGGAAGGCGATCGCCCTTTGAACCGACCCATGAATGAAACCATCATTTATGAGTTACACGTTCGCGGGTTTACTAAATCAGCTTCCTCTGGCTGCAAAAATCCTGGTACTTTTTCTGGAGTAATCGAAAAGATTCCTTACCTACAAGAATTAGGAATTACAGCAGTTGAATTATTACCAGTATTTGACTTTGATGAAACAGAAGTTTTGCGAGAAGTCAATGGTAAGCAACTCAAAGATTACTGGGGATATAACCCACACAGTTTTTTTGCTCCAGAAACTTCATATTGTGCTTCTCCTAATGATAAAAGCCCAATTACAGAGTTTCGGGATATGGTTAAAGCCTTGCATAAGGCAGGAATTGAAGTCATCCTAGATGTAGTCTTTAACCACACTAGTGAAGGAAACCATCAAGGCCCAACTATTAACTTTAAGGGATTTTTCAATAGCATCTTCTATCACCTTGTACCATTCGATAAACAATACTACATGGATTATTCAGGGTGTGGGAACACGATTAACTGCAACCATCCTTTAATCCAGAAGTTAATTGTTGATTGTTTAGAGTTTTGGGTGCAAGAGATGCACGTTGATGGCTTCCGGTTTGACGAAGCCTCTATCTTATCCCGCGACCAAAATGGAGTTCCGATGGTTCATCCGCCAGTAGTTTGGCAAATTGAAACATCCGAAGTCCTCGCGGAGACAAAAATTATTGCTGAAGCTTGGGATGCTGCTGGATTGTATCAGATTGGTTACTTTCCAGGCTATCGTTGGGCAGAATGGAATGGACGCTTCCGAGACGACGTTCGGCGCTTTATCAAAGGAGATCCAGGACTCGTAGGGGCAGTGGCTTGGCGCATGTCTGGAAGTGCTGACCTTTACCAATCAAGCGGACACTTACCAATTAATAGCGTCAACTTTATTACTTGCCACGATGGATTCACTCTCAATGATTTAGTTTCTTACGATCACAAGCACAATGACGCTAATGGCGAACACAATCGGGATGGAATTAATGACAATTTGAGTTGGAATTGTGGTGTTGAAGGAGAAACTGACAACTTACATATTGATGCACTGCGGCGGCGACAAATTAAGAATTTTACAACTATTCTTTTGCTCTCCCAGGGTGTGCCGATGATTACATATGGTGATGAAGTCAGGCGTACTCAAAAGGGCAATAACAATGCCTACTGCCAAGATAACGAAATCAGTTGGTTTGATTGGAATCTTGTAGACAAGAATATTGATATATACAGGTTCTACAAACTGTTAATTAGTTTTCGTAAATGCTATTGTCATGAATCCTTGCACCGCCGGCACTTCTTCAATGGTGAAGTTAATGAGCGGGGTTTGGCAGACATCTCTTGGCATGGCTTACATCTGCATAAACCTGCTTGGGGAGATTCTCATGCTAGAGTTCTCGCTTTTACATTAGCAGGCTTTAAAGGAGCAGCAGATATCCACGTCATGTTTAACATGTACTGGGATACTCTGAAATTTGAAATTCCTTCTCTTTCAGATAGAAAATGGTACAAAGTTATCGACACTGCTCAACCTTCTCCTATGGATATTATGGAACCTGGGCAAGAGATTTTAATTCCAGAGAATTTCTCTTTAGTTCAAGGTCGTAGTAGTGTTGTTTTGATTTCCAAATAGTTTCCTGGTCAACGAAATTAAATTTTTGGAGATAATTCCATGAACCAAGTAAGTTTTCCATTTTCAGATTTAATCGCTGGGTATGTTACTAAATTTAATTCTCAAAAGGGAGCTTTTGGAAGTTTCAATCTAAAAACCACCGATGGCAGAAAATTTGAGGTAGCACTGTCTGCAAACACCTATGCAGAACTAGTGCGGAACTTGGGTGAGCCTTACTATGATTGCACTCTGCAAATGAGAGAAATGTTAGTTGCAGATCGCTACCTTTTTGTATATGGCACTTTTTATCCAGAGGATGGTGAACACAATTTTGAAGGTAAACATATTGTGTTCCTTGGTAAAACCGAAAGTGAGTATGCATTTGAAAAGCAAGACTGGTGGGTGAATCAAGTACGAAATCTCGCCAATTTTTACTTAAAAGTGCAGTTTGAAGATGGAGAAATTGACTATGGAAAATATCGCACTAATTTAGGCTTAGTTGGTACAAAAGAAATCAGTACTAGACAAGAAACTGACACGATTTCGCGTCTGGTTTATGGTTTTGCTACAGCCTTTTTGATGACTGGGGATGACCGTTACCTAGAAGCTGCTGAAAAAGGCACTGAATACTTGCGCGACCACTTGCGTTTTCTGGATGAAGGTGAAGGAATTTGCTATTGGTATCACGCAATTGATGTTCAACCAGATGGTAGAGAACAAAAAATATTTTCCTCAGAATTTGGGGATGATTATGATGCCATACCAGCTTATGAACAGATTTATGCACTAGCTGGCCCAACCCAGACTTATCGGGTGACAGGCGATCCCAGTATCTTGAATGACATTGAATTGACTTTAAATCTGTTCAATCGCTATTTTCTAGACAAAACAGACAAAGGAGGATTTTACTCACACATTGATCCGATTACTCTGAGTCCCCACAGTAGTACCTTGGGCCATAACCGGGCGAAAAAGAATTGGAATTCGGTAGGTGACCATGCCCCAGCATACTTAATCAATCTTTGGCTGGCGAGTGGTAAGAAAGAGTATGCTGATTTACTTGAGTATACTTTTGACACAATTGAAAAGCATTTTCCTGACTACGACTCTAGTTCATTTGTGCAAGAGCGTTTTCATGAAGATTGGAGTCATGATACAACATGGGGATGGCAACAGAACCGAGCAGTTGTAGGTCACAACCTCAAAATCTCTTGGAACCTGATGCGGATGCACCACCTCAAACCAAAAGAGAAGTATGTTGCCTTAGCTGAAAAAATTGCAGACATCATGCCTGCTGTTGGCAGTGACCAACAACGTGGAGGGTGGTATGATGTTGTAGAGCGGATATTAGAACCAGGCCAAAAAACACACCGCTTTGTTTGGCACGATCGCAAAGCTTGGTGGCAGCAAGAACAAGCCATACTAGCCTACCTGATCCTGGCTGGTTCACTTAACAAATCTGAGTATCAAAAACTAGCGCGGGAATCAGCAGCTTTCTATAACGCTTGGTTCCTCGATTACGCAGATGGCGGTATCTACTTCAATGTTTTGGCTAATGGAATTCCCTATTTGCTAGGAACTGAAAGGGGCAAGGGTAGTCACTCCATGAGTGGTTACCACTCATTTGAACTGGCGTATTTAGCTTGTGTGTATACTAATTTATTGGTGACTAAGAAGCCAATGGATTTGTATTTCAAGCCAAAACCAGGAGCTTTTAAAGATAACATCCTCCGGGTTCAGCCAGATATCTTACCACCAGGCAGTGTCCAAATTGGCGAAGTTTGGATTAATGGCCAGCCTTATGCCGATTTTGATGCCGAAAACCTAACAGTCAAACTGCCATCAACTCAGGACGAAATCAAAATTAGAGTTCGACTGCTTCCCACGCAAGTATTTTTCAATGCAACTTTGTTAGAAGTCAGCGGAGGTACTGCCAAACTATCTTTAAGTGGTTTACTTGACGCTAATGCTATAGGACTACTTGAGGAAGAATTGCAAAAAGCAACAGCCCAATCTATCAAACGCCTAGTGTTGCAACTAGACGATTTGAAATGTATAAGTGCGGCTGGTCTACGATATCTCATTTTCACCAAGCAAAAACTGGGTAGTAACGTTGATATCTATTTAGTTGGCGCGAATGAGAATGTATTGGGTTTCTTGAAGAAAGGCGCATTCTGTGAAGGTGTCACTGTTTTAGAACAGTATGAGGCTGTTGAATTAGCCACTGTCTAGGTAAGCACAAAACCTTTTTTAGCTTGCCAATAGTGGACTATCGCCAAACTTTTGATAGGTTTGTAGTAAGAAAATTAAGGTTGAAATTGAGAATATTTCAGAACTAAAATTTTTACTACAAACGCACTTTTACTTAATAATTAGTGCGATAGTTCACTAGCTGACACCTTTAATTTGCATATTGTATTCAAACAAAAGTTTTGTGGATTTGGTTTTAGAACTTGTTTATCCTATGCAACTTAAAAGTTCATAAACTTAAACTCACATAAATAACTGTGAGGAGACCCAATAAACACGAACTATAAAAAACAATTGTGTCGTTTGCTGGATGTTGCTAGAAGCAGCATTTTGAAGAAATTATGGCTAAACCTGTGATAGTGGCATTAGATGATGACTTGGAAGTTTTGCAAGCGATCGAGCTTGACTTACGTAAAGAGTATGGCGATCGCTTCCGGGTGGTACGATCCAACTCGCCTAAGACGGCTTTAGAGGTACTGCAAAAGTTAAAGTTGCGTAACGAGTCAGCAGCGCTGTTTCTTGTAGATCAGCGAATGCCACAAATGAGCGGTGTGGAATTTCTAGAACAGGCAATTGAAATCTTTCCTTTGACCAAACGTGTCTTACTCACAGCATATGCGGACACTAACGCAGCTATCCATGCTATCAACAAGGCAAAGATTGATTATTACCTGTTGAAGCCTTGGAATCCCCCTCAAGAGCGTTTATATCCCATACTTAACGATTTGCTAGAGGTTTGGCAAGCTTCTTTCCGTCCACCTTTTGAAGGTGTGCGCGTTGTTGGTTCTCGTTGGTCACCTAGATTGCATCAAATCAAAGATTTCTTAGCCCGCAATCATGTTCCTTATCAGTGGCTAAATATTGAGTCAGATGAGGGCGATCGCCTTGTTAGTTGCGCTATTAGTTCTGATACTAGATGTCAGGCGTTAGTTATTTTCCCTGACGGTTCACATCTTGTAGAGCCGACAAATATAGAAATTGCCGAAAAAGTAGGGCTAAAAACACGCCCCAAGATGCCGTTTTATGACTTAACTATTGTGGGTGCTGGGCCTGCTGGTTTGGCAGCAGCTGTTTATGGGGCCTCTGAAGGACTTCGCACCGTGTTGATTGAACGAGAGGCTCCAGGAGGGCAAGCAGGTACTAGTTCTCGGATCGAAAATTATCTTGGTTTTCCGGGTGGTGTGCATGGGGGAGATTTAGCTAAACGCGCTGTCACACAAGCTCAAAAGTTTGGAACAGAAATTCTTTCACCCCAAGAAGTGACTAATATTCGTGTGAATGGTCAATATCGATTGATCACGCTAGCAGACGGTTCCGAACTTAGCACCCACACCTTGATTATTGCAACAGGCGTATCTTATCGCAAGTTCAACATACCTGGAAGCGAAAAACTCACAGGTGCAGGTATCTACTATGGCGCTGCTATGACCGAAGCACTGACTTGCAAAGGAGAAGATGTGTTTATTGTGGGTGCGGGTAACTCGGCTGGACAAGCAGCTGTTTATCTTTCTAAGTACGCAGGCTCCGTTAACGTGATAGTTCGGGGCGACTCACTGAAAAAAAGTATGTCTCAATATTTGATTGCTCAGATTGAAGAGATTGATAATATCAACGTCAAGGTATTGACTCAGGTGAAGGAATTTATCGGAGAAGATAAGTTGGAGGCGATAACCATTTTTAACTCAGAAACAGGTGAAATTGAAACTATTCCCACCAATGCTTTGTTTAGCTTTATTGGTGCTAAGCCGCGTACTGATTGGTTACAAGATATTGTAGAGCGTGATGAACACGGCTTTATTCTTACCGGAACTCACACCATCCGAAATGGAATGTCACCGAAAGGATGGACAATAGAGCGCGATCCTTTCTTTTTGGAGACTAACGTGCCCGGTATTTTTGCTATCGGCGATGTGCGTTGTAACTCAGTTAAACGAGTCGCTTCCGCAGTGGGTGAGGGAGCGATCGCTGTTCAATTAATTCACCAATATTTAGCATCTGTGTAGCGATATTTCGGGTAATGACCATGTTTGAGACATTGCGTAAGATATCGGTTTTTGAACACTTGAATGAAAACGAACTCAAGTGTTTTCTCAATGGTAAGGAATTATGGCTCGATTCAGGACATATGCTGTTTCACCAAGGAGATCCTGTAGAGTATTTCTATATAGTATTTGAAGGAGCAATCCAGCTTTCACGAGAGATTGTTAACCAAAAAATCCTATTAGCTACATACGGTAGTAGTTCATTCTTTGGTGAAGTTCCTCTACTTGCAGGTACACCTCACCTTGCAAGCGGTGAAGTAGTGCGTAGAAGTCATATGTATTGTCTGCACGAGAATGATTTTTGGCAAATGATTACTATTTGCCCAAATATTAGAAAAATTGTTCTCGGCCATATGGCTTCTCGAATGCAAGAGTTACAGTTGTTATCTCAGCAACACGAAAAGCTCGTTGCTTTAGGTACTTTGTCTGCTGGTCTTGCCCATGAACTAAATAATCCAGTATCCGCAGCACATAGAGCTGCAAGTCAATTGCAAGACACAGTTAAGTCATTGGATGATGTTACTTTCAAAATGATTGGGCAAAATCTCACAGAAAGTCAACTCAAACATCTCTTAAGCTTTAGGCAAGATGCTATTGAACACATTGCACACACTGAGACACAAAATTCTTCCGACACACTGTTTCAGATTGATCAAGAAGATGAATTAACGCAATGGTTGGAGTTACATAATGTGACTGACGGGTGGAAACTTGTTCCTACCCTCGTTGCTGCGGGAGTCAACGATCAGAAGTTAGAAGCCATTAGTGAGCATTTAACAACTAAGACCTTTACTGATGTGCTGGTTTGGCTGGAAGCAACGCTGTCAATAATCGGGCAGTTGAACGTACTGGAACAGGGTACTACTCGTGTCTCCGAAATAGTCAAGGCGATTAAAGACTACTCGTACATGGATCGGGCTTCACTATTGAAGATAGATGTACATGAGGGTCTGGAAAATACTTTGACAATTCTGCACTATAAATTGCGGAAGCACAATATTGTGGTGACACGCGAGTATGACAAAAATCTACCATCAATTCAAGCTCATGGCAGTGCATTGAATCAAGTGTGGACTAATCTGATTGATAATGCGATCGATGCCTTAGGTGAACAAGGCGACATTTTAATACGTACTTGCAAAGACAAAGACTATATTGTTGTCGAGATTATAGATAACGGGCCAGGAATTCCCCTTGCAATTCAATCTCGAATTTTTGAGCCATTTTTTACAACCAAGGAGGTTGGTTCTGGTACTGGGTTAGGTTTGGAAATTTCATATCGAATTGTAGTGACTCAGCATCACGGAGAAATTCGCTGTTTTTCTGAACCTGGCCAGACACGCTTTCAGATTCGTTTGCCTATCATTCATTCGTAAAGTACTGACCGAATAATTACTAAGTAAGTCGGGGAGGAAATTTATAAGTATGTAACAAAAAATTAAGCAGAAGAATTAGAGTTAAATCTTACACGTTGCGTACTGTAGTTTCCTTTTTCTCCTCTTGTTTGAATTCCATCGATGACAGCATAAGCAAGGTCTAATTCATCCTCAAAAGTTTTCGAGGCTAGTACAGCACGGCGTAGATAAACCGAGTATTAAACAGCCAAAACTTTACCCTTATATGTCCACTTTAAAGGTTTAGCCATTGTTTGATTAAAGTAGTCAATAAAAGCAAGAATTCTAGTTTTGAGATCATCCTGACTCTTGAAACTGGCTCTTCTGACATAAATTCAACTTTCCTTAATTGTTACCCAGTCAGTTAAAACAGCCATACAGCAAGCGGTTAAGGTTGCTCTTCTTAAGGTTTTACTTTCATGTTTAGCGATGTAACCGCCCTCTAATTCGTTCTGCTCAAAAGAAACTCCAATTACGTCAAAAAGCTTGTTAGCAACATCAAGAGAAATAGATTTCGACCAAGACATATTTACTCCAATTAATCCAAAAGTTCAGCTAAACAATTAAAACCAATCTTCAACTACTTCGACTTATTCCCCTTTTTGAACCAACAATTTCCCAGACACCCCAGCCGTAAAACCCAACCCAATCGCTGCCAAAGTCACATTAGGCTTGAAAAACAACGTCGCAATTCCAATAACTGCGCCCCAAAGACAGCCATAGCAGCAAAGGATAATCAACTGATTTTTTGGTTTAGCACTTTCGTCTGATATGGATTGATAGACTATGGCATAATCTTCGAGTTCACCAACGATTTCTGATAAAGAAGCGCCGTACTCTTTTTCCAATCTACAAATAGCCAGCCTATCTGCTTTAACTGGACTTATGGCTAATTTTTGTAATGCTGTGGTTAATTTATCGCTCATTTTTAAACTTCCCGATGCTTCCACACTCTGGAAAATGTTTAGAAAAAATTAAAACTTACTGGAGAGACAAAAAGACTCTATTTTTCAGCCGTACTTGGAAATGTAAGAATACCGGAACTTGACCGGAACTTGACCGGAACTGTGACGAATATTAGTAAGTATTGGGTGTTCAATCCGGGGTCAAGTGCAGTTGATAATGTTGCTAAGATTGCTGCTAAGGTTCCCTTGCCACCTCGCTGAGTACCAGCGATCGCTATCACTTGAGAACTCATCATATCTTCTACTTGAAAACCACTTTTCGTTAAAGCAGCGATGAGTGCGTTTGCCCTATTAATTAGAGGGAGATTAATTATAGTGTCTGGTACAAGCCCATCAGCTGATGACTGTAACTCTGTCGGTCTAGCTCCGCAGCTTGGTTCATCTTCCCAATATCTACCTGTGGCGATTGAAATTGCTTGATATCTACGGTCGGTGGTAACTGGACGTTGGACTGTGCGATGGCACTGATCTCCGACCGATTCACCCGCCTGTCAATCGTCACATCCTGTAAATGGAGAGCCATGCTTTCATAAGTCGGTAGCTGACGACCCTTGAGCTTGCCAAACCAGCCAAACATCCAGCGATAAGCATAAAAACGTTTTCCTGGTTCAACTTGCGTTAAATACTGGACAATATTTTCAAACTCAGCATGAAGAAAGGCGTACTCTTCTGCTGAATTGTCGTTCTAGGAATTTAACAGTATTGGCAAGATGATCCGCTTGATAATTGCTCCTAGCATCATAATCTCCCAAAAGAGCTAGAGCATCTACAAAGTTACCACGTACAAAAAGCAAGGGGGCGATCTCCTTGGTTCTGTTGGAATGTTCGACAACAAACCATAACCACGCAGCACCGCCGATTAAACCACCAACTAGTGCCAAAGGGTTAACCGCATAACAAACCGCTCCAATCCCAGAAGCCAACAAACCAAGTACACGGGTCATGTCTGCTTCATTCTCAGATGCCCGTGCCATTTCAAATAATCCATCTTTTCTCTCTTGCAGCCATTGGGCGATATTTCCAGCTTCCAAGTGAGACAAGCTAGGATATTGCGATCGCAAATGTTCAGTTTCTTTAGTTGTAATTTTTGGGATATTATTACTTTGCATAAAAGAAATGCCCTGTTGAGTAGTGAGTGCCGCTCAATGGAGAGGCTCTTGGTTGGGGGCAGGGAGCGGGGGGGGGGAAATGACCCCAACCAAGAGCCGTGAAATGAAGAGGGAAACACGGGTTTGAGCAGGGCAAACGCATCTAAATATTGACGAGATCGAATCAGAGTAGAAATTACCAAAACCCAAATCAAATAAGGCTTTCAGTAAATTAAACATTCATCCAGATGGTAATGATAATCATTGTGTAGGGGGAATTAGAGGCAGCCGACGGCTATCCTTCATTGAACATGGTATTCTAATAGTTGCTCCAAAGAAGAATACATTCTTATCCTCCCTTCTATGAAGCTCAAACCAAAAATCACGATTGCTGACCATTTTTTGGAAATAGAAGATCCACGAATAGATCGCACCAAACGGCATAAATTAATCGATATTATGACCATTGCTGTATGTGCAGTGATTTGTGGAGCAGATGGATGGGTAGGAATCGAGACTTATGGTTGTGGAAAATATGAATGGTTAAAAACATTTTTAGAATTACCAAATGGGATTCCGTCCCACGATGCATTCGCGCGAGTATTTGCACAAATAAATCCTCAAGAGTTTCAATCATGTTTCCTTAATTGGATGAAATCAATACAGAAAATAACGTCCGGTGAAGTTGTTGCAATTGATGGGAAAACTTTGCGTAGTTCTTATGATAAAAATAGTGACCAAAGTGCAATTCAAATGGTAAGTGCCTGGGCAACGACCAATAAATTAGTACTAGGACAAGTAAAAGTAGATGAGAAATCGAATGAAATTACAGCTATTCCAGAATTATTAAAGGTTTTAGAACTGTCTGGATGTATTGTGACAATTGATGCAATTGGTTGTCAGAAAGAGATTGTGAAGCTAATTACACAGCAAAATGCAGATTATGTAATTGCGTTAAAGAAGAACCAAGGCAACCTTTATGATGAAGTTGAAAAACTATTCTCTTCAGGCATAGCTACAGGTTTTGAGGGGATTGTAAATAGCACATATAAAACAGAAGAAACAGAGCACGGTCGTCATGAAATCCGCAATTACGTAATGTTATCTCAAATGGAATCTCGGCTTAATCCAGATTCAGTTTGGTCAAAATTTAATAGTGTTGAAATGGTAGAATCTGTCCGTTCATTAGATGGTAAGACAACGGTTGAAATTCGTTATTTTATCAGTAGCCTTGAGTCAAATGCTAAACAGTTTGGTAATTCTATTCGCAGTCATTGGGGAATTGAGAACTCACTACATTGGATATTAGATGTTGCTTTAAGAGAAGATGACTGTCGGATTAGAACAAATAATGCTCCACAGAATTTTGCAATTCTCAGACATATTGCAATCAATCTTTTAGACCAAGAAAAGCGTGTCAAACGTGGAATAAAAAATAAACAGTTTCTTGCTGGGCTGGATAATAATTATTTAGCAAGAGTTTTAGCATTAGCATAAACTAATATATCAGAAATTAAATTTGAATATTTAGGAAGAGTTTCACTTTTCCTCTAGATAAACATAGTTTTATAAACTCGAATCTTGAGTTATTTTAGTATCAATAAATAATGATTTAGCATCAGATAAGCTAAATCATATTCTTCCGAGATAATTCATTTATTTTATTTATTACCTCACCGATTTTTGCAATTATCTATGTCATTTTGAAATCTCTCTTAGATTTTATTAGTCAATAAGGTGCGTTTCCCCTAACCTCTCCCTGCCTTGAACTAAAATTCAAAGCTGTCCCTCTCCGAGCCGGAGAGGGACGATTTTGCGTAGTAAAATCAGGGAGAGGTCTTTTTGATTGAGCTTCAGCAAAGACTTTGGGTTAGAAAGTAAAAGTAGTACGCACTACTCCCAGATAGATATTAGAGTTGTTGCTGTTACCTTCAGGATTAAAGATGGTGATTAATCCTGGGGTAATAGCAATATTGTCATTCAGCTTATATCTATAAAAAGCCTCTAAATGATAGGATATATCATCGTCTTGACGGCGATTATTATCACTGACGAATTGATTGTCAGCAACATAAGGCGGTACACCAAAGACAAGACCACCAAAATTTCCTTTCCTACCAAAATCAGGAAAGCCTAGCTGAACGGCCCAGTTCCAAATATCTGCATTACTCCTAGCAACGGCTGTATTCTCAGCTTGGGCATTGGCGTAGCTGCCCCAAGCAGTGATGGTAAACTTAGGACTAAGTTTGTAATTTGCAGTCACACTATAGTTATTTACCGAAGTTCGCGCCCCGTTGAATGGGTTGTTGGCAAAACCAGTGCCAGTGCTACCAGTGACTCCGCTACCATCAGTGTAATAGGCGTTGACATAAGTAAAAGCCAAACTTAATTCTGAGGTTGGTTGGAAAGTCAGTTGACCTAATGCAGAGTAACTACCATTAAACATGCCTCTACCGTTACTGGGATCATTACCAACACCCGATGGCACAACGTAACCAGCAGTTAGTGTGAGAGCATCATTAAATTTTTGATTAATTATGATACCTGGTCCCTCTGCTGCCCGGTAAATTGGGTTGTAACGCCCAAAACGAGATAGCGCACCAGAACCACTAGAATCGAAGTTGCGACTGAGAGCAGGTACTTCATCAATGTATTCCAACCCTTCGGTTGCGATGTTGAAGGTTGTGGAGTTGCCTACAGGGAAACGGTAAAACAGAGCTGATACGCTGACATTGTTGGATTCATTGCCATCAAACCCTAAACGAGTTTGGTTAGTGCCAGTTACGGCTGTATTGAATGAAGTGATATTTCTCCCTTGTAACCTAACTCTGAGGCGGTCTTTACCAGTGAAGCTACTATCAAAGTTTAACCGGACGCGATCGGCAAAAATCACATTTTCATCGAGTTCTGGTCTGGTATCACCACGATTTTGAGCATCGGTGTTGATTGCTCTATCGGAGCCAAATGCACCAGCCAGTGCAAAAACTGCTTCTCCCCGCAATTGAGTAGTTGTGGAGAATTGTTGCGACTCTAAAGTGGCGCTACGAGCTTCTAGAGCATCTACTCGACCTCGCACAGTTTGCAACTCAGCAGTATACTCTTCTTGCAGCTTTTGCAGCGTTGCTAGGTCTTCTTTGTTCACCAGATCAGCGGTACTAGTAGCTATAAGTTGGTTGATCTGATCTAAACAAGCATTCAAACCAGCAGCAAACTCATAGCGAGTCAAAGCACGATTACCCCGATAAGTTTGGTTAGGATAACCTGCAATGCAGCCGTATCGCTCAACCAAGGATTGCAAAGCTTGAAAAGCCCAGTCTGTAGGTTTGACATCAGAAAGCTGTGAAACTGAAGTTACTTGTCTGATATTCTCAGCACTGCTAAAACTGGACGGTTGATTTCTTGCAGGTGCTTGATTTAAAGGTACTTCAGAACCCATCGCTGGTAGCGCAACTATAAATAAGCCCAAAATCGCTGGACTAAATAACAAAGAATTCAACCAAAACTTCTGCACGAATGTACCCTCACACCTGATAGAAATTAGTGAAAAATCAAAGTTTTTCTAACATTAAAAGTCTGCTAATTGTTAAATCACAAATATTAGCAAGATTGATTTAATTAAGGCGTGATTTTAACCCTTGTATCAGAAAAGCTAATGTTAGATATAGAAAAAATGAATCTTTTATAAGAAAAATTTTTCAAATCAACTTTAACAATATCAAAGCACAAATATGTACCACAATCTAGAGATTATTTTGAAATAAAAACAATTGCTATTTGTTTACCTATTCTTAACTCAATGGATATTGATATATTAAAGATTGTCTGTGTTTCTTAGCTCAATCAATAACCAATATTTAAAATCCAGCTAATAACATATTATTAATGTTTTTTATAGCAACAAAGCTTATTTACTAGGACTTACGTATTGACAACAAATGCCAAATATAGATGCTTTAAAAAAGTACATATGTGGTAAGGGCAATACCTGCGGGTGACGCTCCTTCGTCGCTACCGCTGCGCTAGCGCTGAAAGCGTTCTCGTAAGAGTAGCCGCTTTGCGTTGCGTACACATGAATTGTCCCTACCAAAATTCAAACAGGTATACAGTAGAAGCATTTTATTGATTTGGAATGGGTGGTTTATTTACGCCGTGCTGTACTAATTCCTAGCGGGTTAATTGCATTTTTACCAAAAATTAGCTTTTTGTTAATTAAATCTTAATAAAAAAATGGATGTCAGTCTATGTATTATAAGCTTTACATTATATTGACGTATATCTAGAATTAGCTCATTCATTAGGCTGATAACTTAAAAATTAAATCAGTAATTATCCTTTTCTTAATTAGTTCTTAACTAAAAAATATTATTCAAGTTAATCATAGACATCTCAATGTCAAAAAATGGCAAATACAGTGGCTATCGAAGTTAGTAATCTCTCGAAGGCTTTCAAAGGTAAGACAGCACTTAAAAACGTATCTTGCACAATTCATGAGGGAGAACTGGTTGCGCTAATAGGTGCATCTGGCTCAGGCAAATCTACCCTTTTACGGCATATTAATGGCTTGCATATTGCAGATGCAGGAACTGTTTATATTTTTGGCTCAATACTACAGAGCGAGGGCAAAACACACTCTAAAATTAGGTCTTTACGAAGCCAGATAGGTTGTATTTTTCAACAGTTTAATTTAGTCAATCGGCTAACAGTTATCGAAAATGTACTCGTTGGTAACTTATCAAGATTGTCTATCTTACGTTCAACATTCCATTTATTCACCAAAAAAGAAAAAATCCAAGCTCTTGCTGCATTAGAGCGAGTAGGCATTCTTGAACACGCTTATAAACGGGCATCTATGCTTTCTGGAGGGCAACAACAACGAGTTGCGATCGCTCGTTGTTTAGTGCAAGGAGCGAAAATCATCCTCGCAGACGAACCAATCGCCTCTCTCGATCCTGAATCGGCACGTAAAGTCATGGAATTGCTCGTGCAGTTGAATCGCCAAAGCGGTATTACTGTAGTCGCTTCTTTACATCAGGTTCAAATGGTGCGTAGTTACTTTGATCGAGCGATCGCTCTCAAAGATGGAGAAGTGATGTTTGATGGTGCAACCACAGAGATGAATGATACAAAGCTCAATGAACTTTATGGCACAGCTGTCGAAGAACTCATTATGAGAGGACACGGTGAACTGGTAGTGTAACCCCAAAATACAAAATTTTTACTTACATCTCACAATTAAACTTATGGACAGAAGGTTATTTATTCAGCAGGCTTCTTTATTTACTATAACTTTGGCAAGCGCCAAGATCCTTTCAGCTTGTACTTCTAATGCTGATAATAGTAACGCAGCGATTAAAGAAATTAACTTTGGTGTTCTGTCTACAGAATCTCAAGCTAATCAAAAACCAATTTGGGAACCTTTTGCTGCTGCTATGTCTCAGCAAACTGGGATTACCATTAAACCCTTCTATGTTACACAGTATGCAGCAGTCATAGAAGCTATGCGCTTTGGTAAAGTTCAAGCAGCTTGGCTAGGTGGTAAATCTTATATTGAAGCAGCAAAAATTGCTAACGTAGAAGCTTTTGCTCAAGTTGTGAGTGCAGATGGTGGTAGAGGCTACTATTCTCATTTAATTACTAATAAAGATAATCCCATCACTGCGGAAGCTATAGCAGCAGGTGGTGATAAATATGTGGTTAAAAATGCAGCCAAGCTTACCTTTGCTTTTAATGAGCCTAATTCTACCTCTGGGTTTTTAGTTCCCAGCTACTATGTTTTTACTAAAAATAATGTTGATCCGAAGAAGGTTTTTAAACGCTTGATTTTTGCTGGCAATCATGAAGCTTGTGCTTTAGCTGTAGCTAATAATCAGGTAGATGTAGCTACTGTCAGTAATGAAGCATTAAGTCGTCTAGAAAACACCAATCCTAAAGCCAGACAGAAAATTGAAATTATTTGGAAATCACCTCTAATTCCCAGCGATCCAATTGTTTATCGTCGGGATTTATCAGATGATATCAAAAAGAAGTTGCAAACTTTTTTCTACAACTACAAAGATACTCAAGTTTTAGGAGAATTTAAAATTTCTGGTTTTGTACAGGCTGAAGATAAAAATTGGCATACAATTCGAGAACTAGAAATCGCTAAAAAAATCCAAGAGACTCAAGATAAAGAAAATCTTAGTGAGCAAGAAAAACAGCAAACAATAGCAGAACTAAATCAGCAACTCAAAGGAATTAAATAAAATTATATTTATAGGTAGTAAAAAGTGCGCCCACGAAATCAGATAATTACTTACGCATCTCCTAATGTAGCAGCAATGTTAGAGAAAGAAGCAAAGCTTGTGAATACCCAAAAAGTTTTGTTTCTTTTATTTATTGCTGCTGTATTGATTTTCGCCTATACTCAAAGTGAGTTAAATTTCCCTGTACTTCTGCAACGGGGAGACAACATGGTGGAATATATACGTTCATATTTTCCGCCAGACTTTAGCGATTGGAATTATTATTTCTCAGAAACACTGGTTACTATATCGATGGGAATTTGGGGAACTTTAATGGCTGCGATCGCAGCTGTTCCTTTATCTATTTTAGCATCTAATAATATTTGTCCAATATGGGTTGTTCAACCAACACGTCGCTTATTAGATGCTATGCGTGCGATTAACGAAATCGTCTTTGCACTAATCTTTGTAGTTGCTGTTGGGTTGGGGCCATTTGCTGGAGTTTTGGCATTATTTATTCATACTGCCGGTATTCTGGGTAAGCTGTTCTCAGAAGCAGTAGAATCAATTGAGTCAGGCCCGGTAGAAGGAATTAGAGCTACTGGTGCAAGCCAGATTCAAGAAGTAATTTATGGAGTGATTCCCCAAGTAATGCCTTTGTGGACCTCTTTCACTCTCTACAGATTTGAGTCAAATGTGCGTTCTGCTTCTGTATTAGGAATTGTTGGGGCTGGCGGTATTGGCGTTTCACTATATCAGAGTTTTGGTGCATTTGAATACCAAAAAGTCTGTACAATTCTGATTATTTTGATTGCTACTACTGGTGCTATTGATTTATTGTCTGCAAAGGTAAGAGAGTGGCTAATTTAGTCATTAGTTACTAGTCATTAGTTGTAACTCCACCCTCTTTCAAGTCATTTTCAAAAAATAACTCCATACGATCGCCCCGCAGTCGAGTTACCCCATATTCAATAACATTACCTGTTTCATCGACGTTCACCGACTCCGCTAACAGGATGGGTTGATTGAGGGATAGTTGTAGCCACTTTGCATCTTGAGGCTGGACTAGACGAGCAGAAACGCAGGTACTTCGGCGGATATGATCGCATCCATATAGCTGCTGTAAAAACTGAGATATTGATTGCTGTTCTTGCAAAATTTTGATATTTTTTGGCTCCAAGAAATCTGGAAATCGCTTGAGGGGAAAATACCCAGTACCCACACTAATAGGTTCTTCATTCGCTAAACCTAAACGTTCAATTAACGCTACAGGCTCACCATAAGGAATCTCTAATTCTTTGGCGATCGCATCATCCGCAGGTACTTCCAATATACGTAGCAGTTGAAACCTTACTTGCCAACCCTGAGCTTTCAACGTTTGGTTGTAACGCACTCGCTTACCAATCGCATAGCGGATGGTTTTAGCCGCTACAAAAGTTCCGCGTCCTCGGTCAACTCGTAACAATCCCTCGTTTTTTAGTAGAGCGATCGCTTGTCTGAGGGTATGGCGATTAACTGAAAATTGTTCTGCTAACTTGGTTTCCGTTGGTAGTCGTTCTCCAAGCTGATAAACCCCTTGATGAATGTTTTGTCGCAGTTGATCAGCAATCTGGGCATAAATCGGCATTATTTCCTTCATGTATCAATATTAGATTGTCAACTTGTCATAATTGCGTTAATCTACTTTTATCTAGATGTCTAGACAAGTTAAAAAGAGTTTAAAACAAAATACCACAAACCAACTTATGCCTACTGTGACGCAGCGACAAGCATGGATGGCAACATTAGCTAAAGCCGAGTTAGAGCTATTAGAAAAACTGGTAAAAAAATTGGTTACTTTGCCCAACTATAGCTTTTTACGCTGCCCAGAAATTGGTCTAACAATGGTGCGGGGACGCGCTGGGGGTACAGGAGAGCCATTTAACTTAGGAGAAATCACCATGACTCGCTGTGTTGTGCAGTTAGAGAGCCAAGGAGATGAAGCAATCGCTGGATTCGGTTATGTCGCGGGGCGATCGCACCGTCATGCAGAACTAGCTGCTCTCTGTGATGCGTTACTACAAACCCCAAATTGGCACGATCAGATTCAGGCTGAAGTAATTCAACCCTTACAAATAGAACACCAAAAGCAGCAGGAACTCAAGCAGCGTCAAGCAGCTGCTACTAAGGTTAATTTCTTCACGATGGTAAGGGGCGAATAGATTACTGTTGACTGTTGACTGTTGACTGATAACCGATGACTGATGAATGATGACTAAAGTTAAATATTTACAGGGCTTTCAAGACTCAATTCATGATGCTCAGAGGACATTTCGGGCGTTGCTTGATGCTAATGCTCGACCGGGGACACCTTATTTGATAACTGCTGATATGAGTGTGCCTTTGGGTTTAACGCCTGCTTGTGGGGCTGCTTGTTTGACGTTGCTGGATTTGGATGTTGTGGTATGGCTTCAGCCGAGTTTTGCAGATCAAGTGAGAGCTTGGTTGTTGTTTCATACTGGCTGTCGGTTCACGCAGTACCCAGAGAAAGCTGACTTTGCCTTAATTCAAGATTTGGCAGGGTTGGAAGAATTATCTATTTTTAGCTGGGGTACAGGAGAAAACCCTGAAGCCTCAACAACACTATTAGTACAGGTGGAAAGTTTTGAGATGGGACAACCTGTGATGTTGACAGGGCCAGGAGTTTTAGACCAACAAGCAATCGCTCCGACACTTCCCGTAAATTTTTGGGACTTCTGGATGCAGAATCACCAAGCCTATCCACAAGGCGTAGATGTATTTTTATTTACAGAAAATGCAGTAATGGGACTACCACGCACCGCCAAACCAGAGGTGTACTATGACTCTTGATATTCGCATTGCTACCCGTGAGGATTGGCCTCTATTGAATCAGCTTTATGCTGATATGGATGGTGAGTCACCCTTACCAAGCAATGATGTAGAGAAAATCTTGACAGAAATTACACAAGTTCCTAACTATTACATCTATATTGCTTTTTTAAATCAGCAACTTGTAGGTACTTTCAGTCTCCTCTATGCGCCAACAATGATGCACCGGGGCTATCACAAATTTGCAGTTCTAGATGCAGTGACAGTTATTACTCAAATGCGAGGAGAGGGGATTGGTAGCCAAATGGTAAAAGCCGCGCTCCAGTTCAGTGCTGAGGCTGGGTGTTATAAAGTCACGCTCTCTTCTAATTTAAAACGTAGCCGCGCCCATCAATTCTATCAATCACTGGGATTCGAGCAGCATGGCTGGAGTTTTAAATGCTTAGTCCAACCAAGCCTGTAAAGCCAAAATTGCGGAGGATAAAAATATAAATATGGAAACCTGAGAACCCGATTAAAGCCTAACTCTCTTAATCACAAATTACGAATTACGAATTACGAATTAAAAATTATGCCATACGTTGCAGTCAAAGGCGGTGAACAGGCAATTCAAAATGCAGAAGCACTCCTCCAAAGTAGACGCAGAGGTGATCCTGCAATTCCCGAATTGACCCTAGGCCAGATTGAACAACAGCTTACCCTAGCAGTAGAACGGGTAATGTGTGAAGGTAGTTTATATGATCGGGAGTTAGCAGCCCTTGCTATTAAACAATCTTGGGGTGATTTAGTAGAAGCAATTTTCTTGTTACGAGCCTATCGGACAACACTACCCCGCTTCTACTATAGCCAGCCAATAGATACCAGCAAAATGCAGATTCAGCGCCGCATTTCTGCCATTTTTAAAGATGTACCAGGAGGACAAAGGTTAGGGACTACCTTTGACTACATCCACCGCCTACTAGACTTTAAGTTGTTAGCAGAAGGAGAAGTCCCGACAGCACCAGAAGCAGAAGCAATTACAGAATCAGTTCCGCGTGTAATTGACACTTTAGATCGTGAAGGCTTGATGCAAGCGGAAGAAGGGCAGGGGAGCAGGGGAGCAGGGGAGCAGGGGGAGCAAGTAAATAATGATTCTCCGTTATCTCCCTCATTTCAACCATTTGATTTAACTCGTCAACCATTAACTTTTCCTGCTGGACGGGATGCGAGACTGCAAAATCTAGCGCGTGCAGATGAGGGTTTTTTGCTATCTTTGGCATATTCTACACAGCGAGGCTATGGCAGAAACCATCCTTTTGCCGGAGAGATTCGCATGGGGGAAGTAGAAGTGGTAATTTGCCCAGAAGAATTGGGATTTGAAATAGCGATCGCAGATATTACTGTCACCGAAGTGCAAATGGTAAATCAGTTTAAAGGTAGTAAAGAATTACCTGCTCAGTTTACCCGTGGCTATGGGCTTACCTTTGGTTATAACGAACGTAAAGCGATGTCGATGGCGCTGGTAGATAGGGCGATGCGAGCAGAGGAATTAGGAGAAACAATTCAAGGCCCAGCCCAAAATGTCGAGTTTGTACTTTCCCATTCCGATAACGTTGAAGCACAAGGTTTTGTCCAACACCTTAAACTTCCACACTATATTGACTTTCAAGCAGAGTTAAATCTGGTGCGAAAAATTCGAGAGCAGCAGCTAAATAATCAATCGTCATTAACTGTTGCTGCCCAAGAATCTCAGCCTTTAGAAAATAGTGATTTGGTTTTGGAACAAGCGAAATGATTACAGGAATTAACCATATTACTTTGTCTGTCTGCAACTTGGAAAAAGCTTTTAAGTTTTATACCGAAATTCTAGGTTGTCAAGCGATCGCCAAATGGCAAACAGGTGCTTATTTATTAGCGGGTGACTTGTGGTTGTGCCTATCTTTAGATTCCAACACACGCCCAAATCCTATGGACGAGTACACTCATATTGCTTTTAGTGTCTCTGAAGAAAGGTTTCCAGAATATAGCGATCGCCTCAAAGTTTTAGGAGTCAAACAGTGGAAACAAAATACAAGTGAAGGCGAATCTATATATATTCTCGACCCCGATCACCACAAACTGGAACTGCATATAGGTGATTTATCTTCCAGAATTGCCGCCACTCAAAAAGCTCCATATAAAAGCATGAAATTTTTTACTGAGGTAAGTCAGTGACAACACCTAAAAATATCCAAATATTATCAAAACCAACCAACACAAAAATTGCTATTCAAGGAGTAAATGTACTAACTCCCGATGGTTGGCTGGAAGATGCCACAGTTTTAATTGAAGATGGGCAATTTACCAGCATTGATCAGGCCAGTAGTCCTAATAGATTTCATTTGGTAAATGCTCAAGGACTCCAGATGTTGCCAGGAATTATTGACTTACACGGCGATGCTTTTGAAAGGATGATTTGCCCTCGCCCTGGAGTTAACTTTCCTCTACCAATAGCGATCGCAGATAATGACCGCAATCTCTTAGCATCGGGTATCACAACTTTTTACTGTTCAATCACCGACTCTTACGAACCAGGTTTACGCAGCCGAGATTCTGCCCGTGCTTTAATTGACTTCATCTTAGGGACAGGAAAACAAGTTTTAAATTGCAATCATCGCATTCATATTAGACATGAAGAAGCAAATATTGTAGGCCATCAAGAATTGTGTGATTGGATGGTATCCGGTCGTGTGCATATTTTATCGATTAACGATCACCTACCACCCCCAGGAAATCAAAAGAGATTGAGCCGATATCTTAATAGTGTGAGGCAAAGATCATCGATGTCCATAGAAGAAATCGAAGAATTAGTCAACCAAGTAACAGAACGCCGACATGAAGGAGACGTGCAAATAGAACAACTGGTGAATTTAGCTCATACCTACAGTATTCCTCTTGCTTCTCATGATGATGATAGCCTAGAGAAAGTAATACTAAGTCAACAACGCCGAGTAGCGATCGCAGAATTTCCAGCTACTGTGGACTTAGCTGCTCAGTCTCGTGAATATGGTGCAGCAGTTATTATGGGTGCGCCTAACTTAGTGCGTGGTGGTTCTCACTTAGGTTTGATGAGTGTAGCTGAGGCAGTTAAAAATAACGTTATCGATTGTCTTTGCTCAGACTATCATTATCCTTCCTTGTTCTATGCACCCTTCAAACTCCAAGAATTAGGCTTAATGTCCTTTGAACAAGCGTGGTCATTAGTTTCCAGCCAACCAGCAGAGGCGGTGGGGATAAGCGATCAAAAAGGTAAAATTGCTCCCGGTTTAGATGCTGATTTCCTGTTGATATCTCCTGATAATCCTTTACTCTCTGCAATTACTGCCATCTCATGCGTATACGTAGCAGGACAAGAAGTTGCTCGATATCAAATTCAATAAATATCCAGTCAACAGTCATCAGTCATCAGTTACCTATTATGAAACCTACCATTGAAAGCATTATTGAACTCTTCACCGAAAAGAGTTCTCAATTGTATGGTGCAGAAGCCGTCAGTCAGCTAGAACACGCCTTGCAATGTGCTAGCCTTGCTGAAATATCAGGTCAAAACCATGAATTGATTACCGCTTGCCTACTCCATGATTTAGGGCATTTAATCCATAACTTGGGAGATAATCCCGCCACCCAAGGCATAGACGATCAACATGAACATCGAGCCATTCCCTTACTACGTCAGATGTTTGGGTCAGCAGTCACACAACCAATTAGGCTTCATGTAGTCGCCAAACGCTATCTTTGCTCAGTTGTTCCTGAATATTGGGATAGTCTTTCAGCCGCATCCAAACACAGCTTAGAACTGCAAGGAGGCATATTTTCCCCTGAACAGACAGAGAAATTCATTCAGCAACCCTACGCCCAAGATGCTGTGCAATTAAGGATTTATGACGATAAAGCCAAAATTACCAATCTACCAACACCCGATTTAAACCACTTTACCCAATTTATGAGCGCCTCTTTAAATAAGCTGTCGCGTATATAAGTTCTATGTACATCTTTTCGTATGGTCTGTTAACAGTCAACAGTCATCAGTGATCAGTCTAATGAATATCTCTCCCAATCCCCATTACCCCTTATCCCCAGAGGGGGCCCCGAGTTCCCCAGAAACAGGCTTTAACTTTGCTTACTTAGACGAGCAAACAAAACGTTCCATTCGCCGCGCCTTGCTGAAAGCCGTGGCAATTCCAGGACATCAAATTCCCTTTTCTTCCAGAGAAATGCCCATGTCTTACGGCTGGGGTACTGGTGGAATTCAGGTAACAGCTGCTGTGATTGGTCAAGCTGATGTATTGAAAGTAATTGACCAAGGGGCAGACGACACCACTAACGCCGTTAATATTCGTCGCTTTTTCCAAAAAGTTTGTGGTGGAAAAACCACAGAACGCACACAAGAAGCAACTTTAATTCAGACTCGCCATCGCATACCCGAAACGCCACTACAGGAAGGACAGATTTTAGTTTACCAAGTACCGATACCCGAACCTTTGCGTTGGCTAGAACCCTCATCTGTAGAGACAGGCAAAATGCACGCTTTAGAAGAATATGGAGCTATGTATGTCAAGCTTTACGAAGACATTACCACACATGGACATATTGCTACATCCTACGACTATCCGGTAATGGTGCATAACCGCTATTTGATGAGTCCTAGCCCGATCCCACGTTTTGATAATCCCAAAATGCAGATGAGTCCGGCATTGCAATTATTTGGTGCAGGGAGAGAAAAACGCATATATGCAATTCCACCTTACACCAAAGTCAAAAGCCTCGACTTTGAAGACCATCCGTTCACCGTAGAAAAATGGGATAAAGCCTGTGAATTATGCGGTTCTACAGAAAGCTATTTAGATGAGGTAGTGATTGATGACCAAGGTGGGCGAATGTGGATCTGCTCAGATACAGATTTTTGTGGGGGACGGTTGACGGATGATGGACGACTGATCAGTATGGACTAATGACTAATGACTAAACCTCTTTTACAAGTTCACCAACTGAGTAAATCTTACGGCGCAATTAAAGCGTGCGATCGCATTTCGTTTAATCTCTATCCTGGGCAAGTTCTCGGTATTGTCGGAGAATCAGGTTCAGGTAAGTCTACTTTGCTGAGTGCAGTTGCCAATCATATTGCTGTTGACAAAGGTAACGTTACTTATACTAGGCGTAGCGGTGAAGACTTAGAAATTTTTCAACTTGCGGAAGCTAAACGGCGGTTATTAATGCGAACTGAGTGGGGCTTTGTGCAGCAAAATCCCCGTGATGGTCTGCGAATGAAAATTAGTGCTGGAGCAAATATCGGCGAACGCCTACTAGATATTGGGGTACGGCACTATGGCAATATTCGGGATGAGGCTGCTCATTGGCTACAACAAGTGGAAATTGACCCAGCACGGATAGATAATTTGCCAGTCCAATTTTCTGGAGGGATGCAACAAAGATTACAACTTGCTCGTGTATTGGTGACACGTCCTCGGTTGATCTTGATGGACGAACCAACGGGAGGTTTGGATGTATCAGTGCAAGCGAGGTTATTAGATTTATTGCGATCGCTTGTCCGCAATTTTCACCTTAGCGTGATTATAGTTACTCACGATATCGGCGTAGTCAGGCTTCTAGCACACAGATTATTAGTTATGCAACAAGGACAGGTAGTGGAATCAGGTTTAACTGACCAAGTACTTGATGATCCACAACATCCATACACCCAACTCTTAGTCAGTGCTGCTTTAACACCCTGATATTTGTTGATTGTTGACGGTTAACAGTCAACAAATATCAGGGTGTTGCGCGGGTTTCCAAAGCACTCTGTTGGGCAGCTTTGCCGACTTGAAAGAAATACCGCCGCGTTGAAGCAACTGGCGTTCAACAGTCATCTATTTTCTTAACCATGCAATCATTAACTGTTAATCATCGTCCAGTAAGCTCTTCTGGCAAAGCACTTTTACAAGTTGAAAATTTGCGAAAAAGTTTTACTCTGCATCAGCAGGGAGGCATTAATCTATCGGTGTTAGAAGGAGCGTCCTTGAGCGTTAATGCTGGGGAATGTGTCGCCCTTTCTGGAGCATCCGGGAGTGGGAAATCTACATTTATGCGCTGTTTATATGCTAACTATCGCGTTGATAGTGGTTCAGTCTGGATAAAACATCAGGAAGATTGGGTTGATTTGTGTCAACTCGCTCCCCACGAAATTTTAGCAGTTCGGCAGAAAACCATTGGATATGTCAGTCAGTTTTTAAGAGTAATTCCCAGAGTGCCAGCGTTAGAAGTTGCCGCAGAACCACTGTTGGAATTAGGGGTAAATATAGATGTTGCATATAACAAAGTTAAAGACCTATTTCATCGCCTCAACCTCTCAGAACGACTGTGGTATCTTTCCCCCACTACCTTTTCTGGAGGCGAAAAGCAACGGGTAAATATTACTCGTGCTTTGGCAGTTGATTATCCCATTTTGCTACTAGATGAACCAACTTCAGCCCTAGACGCTACCAATCGCCAAGTAGTAATTGAACTGTTGCAAGAAAAAAAAGCTAAAGGCTGTGGCTTAATTGGCATTTTTCACGACGAAGAAGTGCGATCGCAGCTTTGTAACCGTGAATTAATCTTTGACAGGTGATTTGCCAAAACAAGATGATGCCAGTATTAAAAATTACGAATTACGAATTACGAATTACGAATTAGTATGAGTGAACAGATTTACACTAACTATCGTCTGCAACTCCCAGACAAAGAACTACTAGGTACTTTGGTAGTGCGAGATGGATTGATTGCTGATATTCAGCCAGGGATTGTGAGTCATGGTCAAAATGGACAGGGAGATTATCTATTACCAGGGTTGATTGAGTTACACACCGATAATCTCGAACGCTGTATGTCTCCCCGTCCCGGTATTCGTTGGCCTTTAGAAGCCGCAGCAGTTTATCATGACCGGGATTTAGCCAGTGCGGGAGTAACAACAGTATGTGATGCGATCGCAATTGGTGATGTGGCGGCTGGCTCTCCTCGCTTAACTAACTATGCGCCGATGATTGATGTCATTTCCCAAGGACAAGCCGCCGGACGCTTTTGTGTGGAACATCGAATTCATCTGCGGTGTGAACTGGCTTTTGACAAGGTTTATGAGATTACAGCACAATACTCAGATCATCCTCTTTTATCAATGATTTCGTTGATGGATCATACTCCAGGTCAACGGCAGTTTACCCGGTTGGACAAGTTTAAAGAGTATTACATAGGAAAACACGGTGTTACTCCTGACAAAATTGACGAGTTCATCATCATTCGTCAGCAACAGCAACAACTATATGCACAAAAAAATCGTATGGCTTTAGTAGAACTTACCAAAACCAAAGGTATTTCCTTAGCAAGTCACGATGATGCTACCGTGGAACACGTCCAAGAAGCGGTTCAAGATGGAGTAGTGCTAGCCGAGTTCCCAACTACATTAGTAGCTGCCAAAGCAGCGCATAATTTAGGATTACAAGTTTTGATGGGTGCGCCTAATTTAGTGTTAGGTGGTTCTCACTCTGGTAATGTTTCAGCTATGGAACTTGTTTTGCACGATTTAGTTGATGTGATCTCTTCTGATTATGTTCCGCAAAGCTTATTACAATCCATTTTTATGATTGCCAAGAAAACGGGCAAGCCTATTTACCAAGCTATGCAATTATTTACCAGCAACCCAGCCCAAGCCATTAATGTATTTGGCGATCGCGGTAGTTTGGAGGTCGGAAAAAGAGCTGATGCGATCACTGTTCATGATGATGGTATCATACCCCGTTTGAGTGCAACTATCTGCCGAGGCAATCGTATTTCTTAAGTTAAAAATATTACATATAAATATAACCTTTATGCTTAGAATTGCTTCTAGAGCAATCCCAGCTATCTACATCTTTACATCTTTTGAGGTTCTATTTGATTTTGTTCATTTCTAGCCAGTTGTAGAGCATTAACTGAACTCCATTGAGCGCTGTATCAATTATGTAGAGCGTTTCTACAGCACTCGTTTGACAACTGGCATAGCACGGGACACCAGAAGCGGAAAGTTTTGCCATATCCCTCGTACAACTTAACTCCTTACTGTCTCATTGTGGTAATATCTCCATTGAAACTGCAACCCAAAGATATTGGATCCCAAATTGCCAAAATTGTTCAGGGTATTCTCCCATACTCCGACTCCAGAAGCGTCAACAGCTTCTCTTCCACAGCAGTAAGATAAGGACGGTTCAACTTACCTAATAACTGCAACAGACTTTTGACTGTCTCCTCCAGTGTGTCTGAATACACCCGAATAATGCGTAGGCGTAGGCAATCAAATAATTTGATTGTTGCCGACTATGCCCAAAGCGATCGCGGCAATAATCTTCAAATGTTTTATGCGTGGAGCGATAAAGCCGTCTGTCCCTCAATTCCGTCAGCGCTTTCCCCGCCTCAAAAAACGCCCGTTCCACTTTCCTCTCCAGGAGTAGGCGCTCGCTCTGTTCTTCCTCTGTCAACTCTGGAACTTCAACAGCAGTAACCGTAATTGTTGCTGAACTTGGATCTACTTGCTGGGAGATATCCTCGTTTACGGGAGCGATGCGATTGTGTTAGATCGGACTTAAATTCTCAGTTACAGAGGTAGATTCTCAATAAAAACAGTTATTTAGCTGCGATCGCACCTCTAAATAGGTGACTTAGTACCCGAATTTTAAGCACCTCACAAAATGGGGTTTTTTGTACAAACCCTCGAAAAGGGGGAATAGGGAAATTAGTGAACCGGGGCTTGGGTTAGCAGTCGAGCGATCGCATTCAACGCCTCCCGCATTGTGCGCCGCGAACCTTCACCAAGACTGTTAAGGTAAACTTCAGCCGGGTGCATAGTTAGCGGAACTGGTTCAGTTAACGCCAGCGACTCTGGGTTGAAGTTAAAGTTGGCGATCGCGCGGGTGTTCACGGCAAGTTTAATGAGGCTTTGAATTAGATCCTCCCTCAAAAAGAGCTTCCTGTATACCTCCCAGCCCCCACTTGGTGCGAGAATAAATTTTTCTCTCCACCCGTTTGCGGAATGCTACTCATACCCCAGTGTATATAAGTAGAGTAGCCACTCTAAGTGCAACTTTATCGTTAAGTTGCAGGCTTTTCATACAAGCGTAGGAGACTACTATTCACCATAGATGCTGCGTCAGAAGCAAGCCAAGCTGTAAATTCGCCAATGTCATCAGCAGTAATCCAGGTAGGTTGACTGCGCTCTTTGCTGCTGCGAGTTGCCACCCAGCTATGAACAATGACTTCATTAATTCGGATAGTACTACCTTTATTTTCCTGCATCAATACCTGAGCTAGCATCAACTGTCCAGCAGCAGAAATGCTCACAGGGCTGACATTGGGAATCGGTACTTCGGCTGCGGCTCCTCCAATCAAGGTATAGCTAGCACCTTTGCGTTCTTGAAGAATAGGTAGAAAGGTACGGGCGGCGATGAAATGACTCGTTAAATTACTATCTAAATATTGTTGCCATTCTGCGATTGAGACTTCAGTCAAAGGTCTGTTACCAAACCACCAGCCGCCAAGGGAAGCAACCACAGCATCAAGCCTTCCAAATTGTTTAAGCAGTTGGTCACGAATACTTTCGGCACTATCAATTTGACCAATTTCTCCCACAATGGGAATAAAGCGATCGCCTTGTGCAAGTTCACCTAAATAAGTGCGTAGTTCTTCTAGTTTTTCGACTTTACGGGACGGCACAGCTACTATGGCACCTGCTTTGAGAAATGCTCTCACAATGCCTTCTCCTACATTGCCTGCACCACCAAGAATTAATGCAACTTTGTTCTCTAATTGACTCATGATTGCTCCCGCATCTATTGTTTTTACGAAAACCCACATTCAGCAAGTAAAGCAGTGATCACGCCGCCAGTAATCCGCCATCCACAGCCAGGGTATGTCCATTGACAAAATTGGTAGCATCAGAACACAACCAGATCACAGCATTAGCAATGTCATCGGGTTTGCCCAAACGTCCGGCAGGAACAAAATTCTCAAAAGCTTTGGTATTACCGCCAGTTGCTTGACTGAGCATTTCCGTTTCAATTGGCCCTGGTGCGATCGCATTTATCCGAATTTTTTGTGAGGCATATTCTAGGGCTGCGGCTTTTGTCAGCATCACCACAGCTGTTTTAGAGGCATCATAAATCGATAAGCCAGGTGCTAAAGGACGAAAACCATTGATGGAGGATGTATTGACAATTGCTCCACCATTACCTTGAGCCAACATCTGGGTAATTTCATGCTTCATACAGAGAAAAACTCCCTTGACATTGACTCCAAAAACCCGGTCATAATTTTGCTCTGTTTGCTCTGCCAGCAAGGCATTTTTACCCAGCAACCCCGCATTATTAAAGGCGATATCAAGCCTACCAAACTTATTGACAACAGCGGCAATGGTTGCTTCTATGTCTGCTTCTTGAGAGACATCAGCTTTCACAAATAAACCTTCACTTCCTACCTGATGAATCAAGCTGACGGTTTCACTGCCTTCTTCTTCTCGTCGTCCGACTACAACAACTTTGGCACCTGCATGAGCAAAAGCGATCGCAGTAGTCCGCCCAATTCCAGAAGTACCACCAGTAACAAGGGCAACTTTGTTTTCTAACGGTTTCATCCAAATCTCTCCATTTTCGCTAACTAAAGCAGTGTGCCTGATTTGGATTCTTCTTTACAAGAAGGAACTTTCTGGTGATATAGTTACCTCATGGTTCCCAACAATGAGCAAATACTCTTGGGCGCAAACTGTCCTATGCGGCAAATGCTGGATTTGGTAGGAGATAAATGGACACCGCCAGTACTCTATCTTCTATCTTCTGGTACTAAGCGATATACTGATTTTCAACGTCAAATTCCTGGAATATCAAAAAAAATGCTGACACAAACCTTAAGAAGGTTGGAGTCAGCTGGTGTTGTTAATCGAACTGTGTATCCAATTGTGCCGCCCAAAGTGGAATATAACCTGACTCCCTTTGGTGAAAAGTTGATTGAACCGATTTCAGGTTTGGCAGAGTGGGCTTGGCAACACCAAGAAGAGTTGAAATTGGTTTCCGAACGTCAACAGATGTCTTTGAGTAGTCAGAAATTGAAACTTTGAAGTTTTTCAAAACGGATTCAGGAGTTAAGGCACCAGACCCTATAAATCGCCATCTCTACGAAGGATGATTCTTGTAAAGATGGCGGTAAACCGCGTCTTTGTGATCTATCAAAAAACCTTAACCGAAACGTATTGAAAAAGGACTGATAAATTGGGAGTTTGGCGCGGTTGACGGGTCTTTTTCCCCCTGGGAAAGGAGGGGGTGAAGAAATTGCCTATGGTGGCAAAGGAAAAGGTATCCTCATTCACACTCTGACTGAGGGCAATGGAATGCCCGACCTCGCTACCATTCACATCTGGATTAACAAAATATTATTAGTGGGATAGGTTCTAGTAAATCCCTGAGAAAGTTTTTGCAAAAGTTCAGTAGGGGAGTAAAATGTCTAACGATTCAATACAAAGTTAGCGATCGCCTTCATGCCTGATTCTCCTTTTCGGTTTTCGATGATTGAACCTGATGCCAAAGCACCCACATTGAAGCGCCTGCGCCAATTAAGCCGACTGCTGGATAATGTTATTACCATTCCTGGCACGCAGATTGGTTTTGGTCTAGATCCAATTATAGGATTAATACCTATTGGTGGTGATTTTTTGGGAATCATGTTTTCTAGCTACATCATTCTAGAAGCGGCGCGGCTGGGTGTATCTAGAGCCACTTTAGGCAAAATGGTTCTGAATGTGATCGTTGATGGCTTGGTAGGCGCTGTCCCAGTTTTGGGAGACTTTTTTGATTTTGCCTGGAGAGCTAACACTAATAATATCAAGCTATTGGAAGATTACTTAAAGTTTCCTAGCCAGCAAAAGAGTGCAGATGGGTGGTTTATCTTTGCAGTTTTGGCTGGATTGTTGCTGATTGCCATTGTCTTAGTAGCATTGCCCGTGATACTAATTAGAATGCTGTGGAATGCCCTAACTGGTGGTTAAAATAATTCGTAATTCGTAATTCGTAATGACGCTCGAATACTCGCTAACGTAATTCGTAATTAAGTTTTGTAACAGTGATAAACACAAGTGTCATAAAACTTGCCTTGACTCGACAGAGCACTTACCGGGCGTCTTATTAGTTGCTATGCAACTTAAACCCACATAATTAGTTAAATTACTTATTGATAACGGAATGAAAGATTGGTGGCAAGCTACTTTTCCTAAAGGGCGGCAAAGTCTAATTATTACTGATGCTAAAGGCTATCCTGTACAAATTTCTTATGGCGAAAAAGGTAAAGGTAAACCGCTAATTTTATTACATGGCATGGGTAGCTGGAGCTATAATTGGCGTTACAGTATAGAACCATTATCTAAATATTTTCGGGTAATTTGTTTTGATGCCAAAGGTTTTGGCTTTTCCGAAAAACCATTGTCTCGGAGAGAACACAATGGTCATCAAGTTATTGAGTTTCAAAGAGTTATTCAGGCATTATGTGATGAACCCGCAGTGATTGTAGCTGAATCTCTGGGAGGATTAGTTGCCCTTGCCCTTGCTCAAGAAAATCCACAGTTAGTCGGGCAGCTTGTAGTAGTAAACGTACCTGTTTTTGCCGAACGTCTACCCCATTGGGCTATGTGGTTACTTGCCCAAACACCCCTGGAAATCATCCAAACAATTGACTCCTTACGTCTGGCATATTTGTTTGCACCTCTATTGAGAGAAATTATGGCAATAGAAAGACGTGGGGTATTATTTGATCCGTCAATTTTGACACAGGAAGATGTCTATTGGATAACTTACCCGTTTATTGAATTTCCTGGTACTATTGCAAAAGTCGCCGAAGAGTTACAAATAGCAGCGCAAGAAATTGAAAATTGGCAAGTAAATAAGCCAAATATGCTTACCCAAATTCAAAATAACCTGAGTGCGATTAAGTGTCCTACACTAATTTTGTGGGGTAAGCAAGATAGCTGGTTTCCTGCTAGTCATGGTGAAAAATTGCATCAGCATATCCCCAATTCTAAATTACAAATTTTGTCTAACTGCTGTCATGATGCTTCAACTGGTGCTTCTGAGGTGTTGAATGCAGCAATTATTGAGTTTTTACGAGATACTGATTTATAAAGATAGTTCATATTTTGATGAGAGCATCCCAAATATGTAAAATACCTCACAATTACGCGCGAGTATTTCAACAATAATTCCGAATTATGTTACCGTAGCGGTAGCGAGTCCGCATAATCTGTAAGAGTTGCAAGCTACGCTTCTAGCGTCTCGTAGAGAGCGTCATTACGAATTACGAATTATATAAAAAGAGAATGGGAGGAAGCATATCAGTCAGCTTTCAAACTCCCACTCTGCCATTTGCCACTGAAGTGAACAGGAATGTATACAGACGTTGCCCGTTATTTGAGGGCTAATGCGTACTTCAACAACAACACCCGCACACATTTAATATTCCTGTTGCAGCAAATGCCAAACCTAATTATTGATATTTATCTGCTGAGAAAAATACTCCGCAAATAATTGGTAGAAATAGTTTTTTCTTGTAAATCACTTAGTAGATAGTGTTTTACAAAAGGAATTTGCTTACGTGGTAGTCCCTGATAACAAAACCCTTGAAGTCGTTTATCTTTGTACAATTTAACTTGGTTAATTAGAATCTGGTTGCCATTTTGGCAGGTTTTTAAATTTCCGAATTGCTCGCCTTTCCTATTGCAGCACCATCCGAAATAGATCCAGACTCAGACGATAGAGATTAAGCTCACAGGAGATTCCTAAAAAACTACTGTTGGGCGATAGTATAGCTGTAGATTCTTTCAATTCTCTGATCTACCATGCCAAAACAGTCTATAGGCCTTGATAACCAACTATATAATTACCTTTTATCCGTTTCGCTGCGGGAACCGGAGATTCTTTTGAAGTTGCGCCAAGAAACGGCCAGCCATCCTCGTAGCGGAATGCAGATTTCACCAGAACAAGGGCAGTTTATGAGACTACTGGTGCAGCTTATTGGAGCTAAGAGAACCCTGGAAGTTGGAGTATTTACAGGTTATAGCTCACTTTCTGTAGCTTTGGCACTACCAGATGATGGCAAGATTATCGCTGCTGATGTGAGTGAAGAATTTACTGCGATCGCACGGCGTTATTGGCAAGAAGCCGGGGTTGCCGATAAAATCGATCTGCGATTAGCACCAGCTTTGGAAACTTTAGATCAACTGTTGGCAACTGGCCAAGCCGAGACATTTGATTTTGCCTTTATTGATGCTGATAAAGAAAATTATGATGGATATTATGAGCGATCGCTGCAATTGGTGCGTCCAGGTGGATTGATTGCTATTGATAATGTTTTATGGTCAGGACAAGTTGCCCAGGAGCAAAATCAAGATGAAAGCACCCAAGCTATCCGGGCGCTCAACGAAAAGTTACATCATGACGAACGGGTTACCCTCTCCCTTGTCCCCATTGCTGATGGACTTACTTTAGCAATCAAGCGACCTTAATCCAGTTTGATGCCAACTTACTGTTATAGCTGTTTTTTAGTTGTTGGAATAGAGTATGGCTGCACAGATGTGCATTGGTGTCAACTTAACGTGAAAGTCAGCCTATAAGCAGCTTTTAGATATTGTCTCGTTCCCAGTCAAAGACTGGGAATGCCGTCCTAGAGACTCCGCCTCTCTTGCTGGCGGCAGAGCCGCTTTTGAGTTGCATTTCCAGCCCAGAGGCTGGAAACTAGATTTGAAAAGGCTTTTAGCTTAAGTTGACACCAATGATATCTGTTTGCCCCTAGTGCATTTTCTACTTAGAAGTTGTAACCAACTCCAAATAGTAGCCCTACATCAGTTTGATCCATAAAAGCAGCATTTACAGCACCTGTCACCGTAAATCGATTACCTACAGGAACGTCTACACCACCAGTTAGCAGTAATCCAAAATCAGTATCAAGATTAGCTTCAATGGCTACGCCAGCACCTACATAAGGAGATATAGAGAAAGTTTGTTCACCCACTGCACCTGCTGTGCGCGGAGAAAAATCTAAAGTCAAGGGAACCAAAAATATTGTATCGCCACCAAACAGCACCGATGGCCGCACTGATATGTTACGTGTCAGACCAATTTTGCTGATCACTGCAAAGTTACCGTCGCTCACAGCTGTATCATTACCGCTCAAACCAATATTACCAGCAACACCGATATAGCTAGGCCCACCAAGAGTGGTTCTACCTGGCGTAACATCAGGCGTTGTACCATTTGTGGTTCCTGTTGGTGGTTGATTTAATTGACTGATGTTAATATCAGGCGGGATCAGGACTTGGTTAATCGCATGAATAACACCATTGCTAGCTTGGACATCCGCCTGGATAACTCTGGCATTATTTACCGCGACTTGATTGTTAGCGCGATCAATTTGAATATTTACAGGTCTTTCTTCATAGGTTTTCAGTTCCCCAGCCGAGAGTTGACTAGAAGTTACTGCACCAGGAACCACATGATATCTTAAAATCTTAATCAATGCTTCTCTGTTCTCTGGTTGCTGTAACTGTTGTAGGGTAGCAGCAGGTAAAGCAGCAAATGCTTCATCGGTGGGAGCAAAGACTGTATAAGGGCCAGGCTGTTGCAAAATATCTGCTAAACCAGCTGTCTTTAATAAAGAAGTCAGAGTTGTCAAAGAAGTACTGGATGCAGCAAGAGAAACAATATCGCTACCTGTTTGAGTACCACCAGTAGTTCCACCGACAATATATTGAGTAGCTGGAAGATTACTAGCAATGGGTTGCACCCGTCCCTGTCTGGCCAAAGCTTGATATAAGAGTGCCGCAGCTTCAGCACGAGTCAGGGGCTGTTGCGGATTGAGTTGTTTTACATCTGGATAATTAACAACGATATTAGATTGTGTTGCTATTGTCACACTATTAACAGCATAGTCCGGGATAGCTGAAGCGTCGTTGTAGTAGGTGCTGAGGTCAGTGCTGGTTCCAGTGGTGCTAGCAGTTAAACCCAAACCATTCGTTAAAGCAACGATCGCCTGTACCTTGGGTATTTGTTGATTTGGTGAAAACACGTTCCCAGGATAGCCTGCCAGAAATCCGGTTTCGTAGGCGTACTGAATTGCAGAAGCCGCCCAGTAGCCAGCAGGAACATCACTAAATCCACCTGCGGTTAATTGCCGAACTCGGTTTTGGTTAGGGAAAGCTTTTTGAAGTAGGGCGGCAAACTCGGCACGAGTCACAGCTTGATTCGGACGAAAGCTGCCATCAGGAAAGCCAGTAATCACATTATTGTCAGCTAGGACTTGAATGAAGGGACGCGCCCAATAATCTGAGGAAACATCAGACAAGTTAACAGTTGAAGTAGGCGATGGTGTCGCAGATGGTGTTGCAGGTGATGGTGTCGTAGATGGAACAGTATTTTGAGATGAAGCTGGGGCAGAAATTACGATGGGGGTTATTGTAGCAGCTGTCATTCCCAGAACTAATAAAGCAACCCTTGCTGATGACCAACGAAAGAAACTAAACATAGAAATATCCTCTCTTCAAATTCTTGGATTGACTATTGAAAAAACTGGATGCAAGGTTAAGTGAATACAAATATCGAGATGATTGTTTGGTTTGCCTCAATATGAAAACCACAAATACAACCATTAACTCTGTAAAATTAAAATGTTGGACATTATGAGTAGCTGCTCTGATATCTCATAACTCATATTTATCCAAATGCTCACCACACATATAAAACTCCTATTTGATTTTTAAAGAAACGCAGATAACACTAATAAGCGTAAGCAGGCGTATTGTGGTAATATCCTATGTTGCAAAAATAAAGATAGTTATTGCAAATATGCGGTTTTATCAGTTATAAAATCGCAGTCAAGCAGCAAGATAATTGGCTTTGAATAGCCGTCTCTTTATAATTGCCCAGGAGGGTTAACGCCGTCAAGCTCAATGCATCATATTGAGCAACATTTAAAAAATGAAATGTGTCTTGGCGATATACCCGATTATTAAGCTTTGATCAAAATAATACAACTAACTAATGGCTGGATTTCAAGGAAAAACTCTCACTCTTTAGATAGTTGTCTGTGATGGTAAATTTTAAAATACTAGACTGGAAATTAGCGATCGCAATCAAAAATTTGGGGCATGATTTCGCCAAGTTTTTTGCCTAGTGTTTATTTTTTCGCAAAAGACAATTTCATAAAAATGAAGCCACGGATAAACTAGGATTTTTGAAAGGTGGCTAATCTGTGTCAATCTTGCTCATAACTCCTCTGGAGGTAGGGCAACAAATCCGGTTTTGACTCCACGCTAGGAGCTACGCATTGATAAGAAAGACTAAATATAGCGCTTCTCGGTTGAGTCCAATACAGACCTAACCCCCAGCCCCTTAAGAGCTAGCGTTGGGGAGTAAAATTCAAAGCTTCTCTCCTTTTAGGAGAGAGGTTTAGAGAGAAGTCAAAGTGTATTGCTTCCATTCGAGAACCGCTATATAGGTGATTTAAAAAACCATATCTGTGGTTCGCATTTTGAGCCAGTCAGAAGCATTACTTAGTCTTGACCTAGCAAATCTGCAATTGAGGTTAGTAATTCAGTTGGTTGTACTGGTTTAGCAAGGTGTTTCTGGAAACCAGCTGCTAAGACTCGATCGCGATCGCTTTCTCCAGCATAGGCGGTAAGAGCGATCGCAGGAATTTCCCCTCCCTCCTCCTTTGGCATTGCTCTGAGTACCCTAATCAGGTTGTAGCCATCCATCTCTGGCATTCCTAAATCACTGATTAATAGATTAGGTACAGTTTGGGCGATGAAAGCCAGCGCCTCTGTTGCCGATGCTGCAACAGTTGTCAGCGCTCCATTCTGTTGTAGCAAGAAGTGCAAAAACTCCCGTGTGTCAGCATCATCATCAACAATCAATATCTGTAGTCCGCTAAGAAGTGACGAGTTAAATTTTTCCCCCACTCCCCCACTCGCCTGCTCCCCTGCTCCTCTGTTCCTCTGCTCCCTCGCTTCCCCACCATCCTTCATCAGAGGCAGCCTAACAGTAAAAATTGCACCCTGTCCAATTCCTGGACTATCTGCTGTGACAGCCCCACCATGCAACTCTACCAAGTGACGAACTATTGCCAATCCCAGTCCCAGCCCGCCAACTTTTCTGGTTGTGCTGCTATCGGCTTGGCGAAAATATTCAAATACGTGGGGTAGGAATTCAGGTGAAATACCTAGTCCTGTGTCTTTGACTTGAATTAGTGCTGAGTGGGAAGCCAATTCCCGACTCAATGATAGGCTGACTTCTACTGAACCATTCGGGGGAGTGAACTTGACAGCGTTCGAGAGTAAATTCCCCACAACTTGCTGTAAGCGATAATAATCGCCTAACACTTTGCCAACATTGGGGTCAAGCTGTATTTTTATCTGGATGGATTTGGTTTCTGCTGTTAACCGGACTGTTTCTAATGCAGCATCAATTACCGATACCAGGTTAACAGCAGCAAAAGTCAGATTCAATTTACCGCGAATAATTCGGGACACATCTAGCAACTCATCAATTAATTGAATCTGCAATTGAGCATTTCTTTCAATGGTTTCTAAAGCACGATTTGTAGTGGCTTCATCAAATTTGCGGCTTTTGAGTAGCGATGACCAACCAAGAATCGGGTTGAGGGGCGATCGCAATTCATGGGAGAGAATAGCAAGAAACTCATCTTTGTTGCGGTTTGCCTGTTTGAGTTCCTCTGCTTGTTGTCTAAGTGCCTTTTCTAATTGCTTCCTGGGGGTTAGGTCAAGAATAAAACAGATCCAAGATGCCGGATCTCGCTCCACTAAGGCACCACCAATTAGTATGGGAATACGGGAACCATCCTTGCGGATGTATTCTTTTTCATAAGGTGTACATACCCCAACCGTTAAAAGTTGCTCTATCCCTTGCTCATCAAGAGCATGGTATTCAGGCGGGGTGATATTTTTTCTGCGTACTTGGCCCGCCAAGAGTTCCTCTCGGCTATAACCCACCATTTCTAAAAAAGCCTCGTTCGCCTCAGTAATGTAGTTAGGAGTGGCGAACATAATGCCAATAATGTTGGAATCAACTAATCGCCTTAATTGAGTTTCGCGCTGGCGCAAATTATTTTCTGCCTGTTTGCGCTGGGTAATATCCTGGGCAGTACCCATCAACCGTACTGCATTACCCTCGGCATCGTAAAAGACACGACCTTTAGCAGCAATCCAATGAATGCTACCATCAGACCAAACGCTGCGGTATTCTATATCACACTCAACCTTTTCTTCAAAAGAGCGAGCGATCGCTTCATTGATGCGTTGACGATCTTCTGGATGTATACAGTTGAGGAAAATCTCATAGCCCATTTCGGCTTCTGGGGACAGTCCAAACAACTGCTTACACTTCTCTGTCCAAATTAACTCCTTGGTGGACATATTCCAAAACCACATACCCAGTTCCGCAGCGGTAGTGGCCAATCGAATCCGTTCTTCACTCTCGCGCAGGTTTGTTTCAATTTGTTGGCGTTCGTGCAGCGCAGCTTGCTGTTCAGTAATATCAGTACTAGCACCAACTACCCTAACTACCTGACCATTTGCATCCCTGACAGCAAAACCCTGGTCTTGTACCCACAAATAGCGACCATCCTTGTGACGAATTCGATACTCGATGCTATAACGGTTTCCAGTCAGCATACTAGCCATGAACTGGTCATTAACTATTTGTTGGTCATCGGGATGGATGCGTTCTTGCCACCATTCTAAGGTAGGTTCAGCTTCTTGTTGTGTGTAGCCAAAAACCTGGGTTAAACCCTGAGTTCTCTCCACCGTATTTGTATGAACATCCCAGTCGTAAATTAGGCAATTAACCGCCGCCGCTGCTAGCTCAAACCTTTCGTTACTTTGCCGCAGGGAAATTTCTATGTGTCGTCGCTCTGTAATATCAAAAGCGATCCCCAAAAGATATTGCGGTAATCCATCAGCAGTTCTGCTGTATAGAGTGTCATAGCTACAAAACCAGCGCCACTCTCCATTAGCGTGTCGAATTTGGTATTCAAAGCTGATGACTTCGCCCTGAGGAGCAGAATTAAATTTTTCAAAATAGCTAGGGAGTCTAGCCAAATCTTCAGGGTGTAGAAGTTGGGTAAATAACTCCTTTCCCATTGCCTGGATTTCTGCTGGTGTGTAGCCCCAACCTTGAGCAATCTCGTAATTAACGTAAGAATTTCGTTGCTCAATTAGGTCATAAATGTAAAGTATCCCCGGAAGAGTGCCAGCAATTTGTTGAAGCAGACGTTGACTATCCCACTGAGGCTTAAATTGATCTGCATCAATAGGAGGCAAGGGGGCAGGGAGCAGGGAGAAAGGGGGAATGTCAAGCGCTTGCAAGTGAATGGGCGAAGAGGGAGATGGGTTTGATTCCCCAGATGCGTTAAGCGATTTTCGTACCCTGCTGGAAGCTGGCGCAAGAGGTGGGGTTTGAATCCCTTTTCTATTCATCCCCCTGCCCCCTGCTCCCTTCTCCCCTGCTTCTTCCTCAAGCTGTGCGTGCTTAGATTCTGTAATATCCGAAAAATTTGTAACGATCGCGTAGGGAGTGCTTCCTCCAACTTGGAATAGAGGTTGTGAAGACAACAATAGCCAGACTAGCTCACCATTTGGCTTATAAAAGCCACACACTACATTCAAGCAAGGTTTACCTGTTTTGCAGGCAACGATCACTGGGTGAGTCTCACTGGGCAAAGGAGAACCATCTTCATGAATAAATTGCCACTTGGAATTGAGCAAATTTTGCCCTACAAGCTGTTCTGCGGTCAGTCCCAGAATGCGATCGCAAGTTGCACTGCAAGCCTGAATAGTGCCATCAGCTAACTGAAGCACCATTCCCTCTTCTACCAGCGAATAATTTGCTTTGTTACTAACTTGCCGATTCAGCAGCTTCTCATTAGCCAGCTGGTTTTGAGATTTTTCCGCGTCTGGCATTCTAAAAAGATAAATAAATTTAAATAAGATTCAGCGGCTCATACTTACATAAATTTTAGGGCAATTTCTTCCAACTTTAGGCTGAATATAGTTGATTAGCGAATTGGCATTATGGCTGGGGACTTAAGGTGTTTCAGTTAATCTAGTTTTAGAGTATCTAAACTGTACAAAAGTTGATTATGTGGATGCAACCTTTACTTCAGCAAAAGTTGCTGTCCAGATCCCCGACTTCCTCAAATCAACATCCCAGCAATACAAGCGGTGATAAAACCCGCTAACAATCCGCCAATCATTGACCTTACACCCATGCGAGCTAAATCATGCTGGCGATTAGGTGCTATCCCAGCAATGCCGCCAATGGTAATTCCTATTGAACCTATATTTGCAAAATTACATAAGGCATAGGTCGCAATAATTACTGCGCGTTGGGAAATTTTACCGCTTTCGATTAGTGCCTTTAAATCCAAAAAAGCAATAAAGTCATTCAAAATTGTCTTTGTACCTAATAAAGCCCCAACTTGCCGACAATCAGTCCAAGGTACGCCCATCAGCCACGCCACGGGAGCCATAACAAAAGACAAAATCCACTGTAATGACAGTTGCTGTAAGCCCACAAATGCCCCCAACCATCCCAGCAGTGCATTCAGTGCAGCTAATAATCCCAAAAAGGCGATAATCATCACCCCAACATTAACTGCTAGCTTCACGCCGTCAATTGCTCCGGTAGTAGCAGCATCAATTACATTTACATAATTGGTTTTTAGATCCACTTTTGCTTTACCAGCCGTCTCTGATACTTCTGTTTCTGGATATAGTAATTTTGATACCACCAATGATGTGGGAGCAGTCATAAAAAAAGCAGCAATCAGGTGTTCTGCGGGTATCCCAAAGGAAAGATATGCCCCTAGAACTCCACCCGCAATTGTGGCAAAACCACCCGTCATTAAGGCATGAAGTTCGGATTGCGTCATCTTCGCTATATATGGTTTAACCATCAGCGCCGACTCTGTAGGCCCCAAAAAGATGTTACCTGCACAGGATAAAGATTCAGAACCCGATGTTTTCATTGTCTTCATCATTACCCACGCCATCACGTTTACGACTCGCTGTAAAATGCCGTAGTAATACAAGACGCTGACGAAGGCAGAAAAAAAGATAATTGTCGGCAGCACTTGGAAGGCAAAGAAATGATCCTTAAAATTTTCTCCAAAGACAAATTTTGCACCCACATCAGAAAATGCTAAAAATTGGCTGACAAAATCTCCTAGGGATTTAAACACATTGAAACCCCAAGGAGTTTTAAGAATCACCAGTGCAAACACAAATTCCAACCCCAAGCCCCACGCCACTAAGCGCCAACGCACTGCTTGACGATTAACAGAGAAGGCGTAAGATATACCAATAAAAACTAAAATTCCCAATGCAGAAATGGCACGTTCCATAATGACTCCCGGAAATGTATCGCTAAGGCACATGGTCACAGAGCATACACAAAAATCCGCGTGTTTTTATGGTTTTGTAGTCAATTACTAGAGTTTTGATGGTGCAAAGAAGGATTTAGCGATCGCCCAAGCGATAAATTTTAGACAATGCTGGATCTGATAAAGCTAGACGTAACTCTCTTTCTATTTGCGTGAAATCAGGCTTTTCTGGCTGCATTTGCAAGTAAGCAAGCAATTCTGTGGCTGATGTGCCAGTTCTAAAAAATACCGATGCATAACCGTCTCCTCCAGAAACGACTCTCCAATCAACTAAGGTGAGTTCTGATGATTGCGCCAGCGCCATAATCAGTGAAGTGTCGGCTTGGTTATCTGTGCCAGTTATGCCACCATAACCAGACTCAATGCCAAAATTGCGATCGCAGTTTCACAACCCCATAACCGTCCGATAATGAGCCTCTATTTGCGCGACGGTTTCAGACTTACGCTTTGCCTCCCATTGACTACGATTAAATAATTCTTGTCGTAATTCATCAACGTTAATTGTTGTCACTTTCCCATCAGCAACAATTTGCTTACCATTTACCCAAACACTATCTACAACATTACTAGGACGACCTAAAACTAACAAACCAATGGGATCTGTACGGGGTAATAATGATAAATTGGTGAGGTCATAAAGTACCAAATCTGCTTGCTTCCCCACAGTTAGGGAACCGAGTTTATCTGCTATATTCAGTCCCTTTGCGCCTCCCAAAGATGCCATTTCTACTGCTTGACGCGGTGTAACCCAGGATTGATAATCGGAGTCTGTAATATTATGTAAGATAGAACCCATTTTGATGGCTTCTAGCAAGTCTTGGGAGTCATTACTTGAAGCACCATCGCAACCAAAAGCCACATTTACTCCAGCTTGGCGATATTTTAAAATCGGGGCGATGCCACTACCTAAACGCAGATTACTTAAGGGGTTATGAACAACTGTAGATTGAGTTTCGGCGAGAATGGTAATATCAGTATCATTTAACCAGACGCAATGAGCAAGAGAAGTACGATCGCTCAAAAACCCGATTCTTTTCAAATGTTCCACAGCAGTACAACCGTACTTTTCTTGAGCGAGTTTTTCTTGTGCCCTGGTTTCGAGTAAATGGGAGTGACGGCAAAGATTATAGCGATCGCTTAACTCAGTACACCCCTCAAATAAAGCATCAGTACACAATTGAATCCCTGTTGGTGCAACTAAAATATTTACACCCTCATCTGGGCGATGAAATTGCCTTACCGCCTCTTCGATGATTTCCAAAGTTGCCGCAGTTGAGCGAAAATAAGGTTCATGATTTTGGACTGATTCCCCAGATGGCATACCTGCGGTGAGGGATTCATCTTGAATTAAGGGGGCGATAAAAGCGCGAATTCCAACTTCTCTGTAAGCGCGAGTGGCAATGGCGATCGTTTCTAACTCAAGTCCGGGAATTAACACCAGATGATCTACCACACTCGTCCCGCCGGAAAGTAAGGTTTCCACCGCAGTCCCCAAGGCGCTGAGATAAACCTGTTCGGGATCGAGGGGGGCAAAATCATAAAGTTCCGCCAACCATAATTCTAAAGGGAAAGCTGACATGATTCCTCGCTGCCACATTTCTGATGAGTGGGTGTGGGCGTTAAAAAAGCCAGGTAGCAGGAGCTTATTTTTGCCATCTATGGCTGTGCCAATTACTTGTAGATTGGGGGAAATGGCTGCGATCGCACCATCTACAATCTGTACATCTACCGTTGCATAATCATCACTGACGGCAATCAAAACATTCTGGATAGTAAAATTCACCATATTTAACCTTGATTAAGTAATTGTATTCTCGACTGAATTTCAAGTTACAAAATAGAAAATGGTGTTGGGTATTGCAATTTTATGAATTTACCATTACGGACATTGGGAGTTCCACCAAATGCGTGGACAGTGAATGATGCGATCGCAGATATCACTCGTCCCCAAAAGACCCCACAACCCGTTATTTTATCAACAGAAACTAAAACCCTGCGCCTAGACTTAGCAAAAGCTGCTATCCTCGTCATTGATATGCAAAACGACTTCTGTCACCCTGATGGGTGGTTAGCGCATATCGGCGTGGACGTAACTCCAGCGCGTCAGCCTATTGAACCTTTGAACAACTTACTTCCAGAACTGCGTGAGGCTGGTGTTCCGGTAATTTGGATAAATTGGGGAAATCGTCCCGACTTACTCAATATTAGTGCTGGTTCGCGTCACGTCTATAATCCCACAGGGGAGGGTGTAGGATTGGGCGATCCACTGCCAAGCAATGGTGCTAGAGTACTCATGGCAGGTAGTTGGGCCGCAGCAGTAGTAGACGAACTAGAACAAATTCCCGAAGATATTCGTGTGGACAAATACCGCATGAGTGGATTCTGGGATACGCCATTAGATAGTATCTTACGGAATCTGGGAAGGACAACATTATTTTTTGCTGGCGTTAATGCTGATCAATGTGTACTCACTACGTTATGTGATGCCAACTTCTTAGGATATGACTGCGTGTTAGTTAAAGACTGTACCGCTACCACTTCTCCTGAATATTGTTGGCTGGCAACATTGTACAATGTCAAACAATGCTTCGGTTTTATCACTGACTCGCAAGAGATTTTAACAGCGCTGCAAAAGGGTGAGGAGAGACGCGATTAATCGCATCTGTACAGGAGTTAAGAGTAATTAGTGATTTTGTGATTTAGAGATACAACTAACAACTCAATATTCAAAACTCGGATTTTAGGAATTTTCGTACCCATCGATAACTTCAGAGGGGATAAATAAATGTACGCTACTCGTTGTGTAATTCCGGTTATCAAATCTACCAAAGATTACCAAGTATATCGCATCAGTCCCAACGACTCTAATCGATTAGCAATTATCTTCGATTCGACAAATGCTAATACTTCCTTGACTTGCTGCATAGAAATTTTTGATGTTGGTGGACAAACACCACCAAATCGCCATCAGTGGGCGGTAGAAATGTTTTTCGTCCTCAAAGGGGAAGCGATCGCTATGTGTGACGGCAAGAGTGCCATGATCAAAGCTGGAGATAGTTTATTAGTGCCTCCCACCGGTACTCATTTGATTAAAAATACTGGTTCTACTCGCTTGTATACGTTGACTGTTATGGTTCCCAATGAAGACTTTTCGGAATTGATTCGCAGTGGGATTCCAACGGAGTTAGATGAAGAAGATATGGCAGTACTAGGGAGATTCGATGCTTTGATGCCCTGTTAGAATAATTCGTAATTCGTAATTCGTAATTCGTAATGACGCTCCTGTGTCGCTAACGTAATTCGTACTCACAGGTGTCATGCCTCCCAAATGCAACATTTACGTCATTTTCAAAAATACAGCATTTGCGATCGCCTACAGCGGGCGGGTACGCCATCGAACTGCCGAATATGGGCTACCATAACAATCTTGAATCATTCGTGAGAAACAAGATCCCTGACTTTTCCAAGAAGTCGGGGATCTGCGGGTTGCAATCCTCTCAAATCAAATAGGATTGCTATATTTTGCTCAAAAAAAGGGGCTGGAGGTTTAGTCTGTATTGAACTCAGCCCAGAAGCGTTATAAAATTCAAAATTCAAAATTCAAAAATGAGTCAGAAGTCTAATTCATAACTGATTTTGGCGACAAATTCCAAATGCTGAAGTGTAGGCATGTAAGAAGGTTCTGCCACCAACAGGGCCGATTTCACCACCACAGAAAAAACCGCCTACAGGAATATCGTTGAGGTAGCGCCGAAATAGTTCAGAATCGAAATTTGGTTTACCATACAGTCCTTCACCTCGCCCCAGACAGGAAAACATTAAGGCAGCTACGGCAGAGGGTTCAGACTCTCGTTGGTGTTGATAACTTTGGAGGAGTAATTCTAGGTCTTCAGCGGAGGCTTGGGCATCGCGTAGGTGGAATTGCAGCCTTTGACCAGGACGAACACGATCGCCAATTGCGATCGCCCCAGCGGTTGGATCGACCCCAAGAATACCACGAATTAAAAAGTCTCCCTGTTGCAAAGCCAGCTTAAATTCATCCATCGCCACACCAACAAACAGAGAGTGCTGTGCTAAAGTCCGTTCGTGTTCGCTGAGACTGGCAATCAAATCTCGCAACACCACTAGAGGCACTTTCTCATCTAACTCTAGAATAATATTGCGATCGGCTTTTGTAACTTGTAATGGTTTCCCAATCGGCCGGCATCCTTGGGCTACAATCGTTTCCAAAACAATATTGCCAGTCAAAGCTATACCAACAGTGCCCTCACGATACAAACTTTGGCATTCCTCGCCCTCAGTATCATTACAAAAAAGAGCAACACGACCACCCATACCTCCACCACTAGCTTGTCCCCCCACTATCACCGATCCTGGATAAGCGAAATCCAGCCCCTGCAACAAATCGTTGATTCCAGAGGCGAAAGAACTAGACAACAAGATGAACTGCGGTGTCGGTGATGCTGGCACACCGATCAAATCAACCCAAGCATCTGGTGAACTGTCTAAGTCAGGTAATTCTTCAGCAACAACATGAAAAACTTGAACCTTCACTCCTGGAAGGTGTGCTAAAGTCAAGCTAATAGCTGGTTCAGCTTCTAGTTCTTGGGTTTCTCCGCTAACTGTTGTCCCAATCACACCTCCACCACTACAGCCAATTAGCACAGGCACAGAAAGTTTCTCAGCTAACAAGGGTAACAGTCGGGAATACTCACTCGTAAAAGCAGACGAAATGAATACCAGTCCTAGATCCGCAGGTGCTGTTAATGATGAGACAGCCCGTTCCACCACATCTGTAACAGCTGCTTCCAAAGAATGACGGGTTGATAGGGCGTTTGCCCACTGCATTTGGTCTGCCATGAGTTTCGGACTTCTTTTTCTTTTTAGGCTAGTAAGTTTTGATTTTTGATTTTGGAAAGAATTGCATCCTACAAGAATTGACACCAGCCCTTTATCTCCTTTATCCCAAGAAGTTGGGGTTGTCATTCCTAATAGATGCATCTAAATATATTGTATGATTGTTTATCTATGGTACCGATTCCACAAAATCTTAAAAAATAAAGATGAATGCATTATAGATGCGGCAGTTTACTGTAATGGTTATAAATCAATAGGCTAAAATACTAACTTATTAGCTAAGTGGTTAGAATGGTTAGTAATCAAGCTAAAATCTGCCATTTCTGAAGTTTTTCTATACTAGTATTAACAACACACAACGAGACTAAAGCAATGACCAACATCCAAGAAACAGCAAAGAGCGACATCCAAGAGAAAATCCAAGAAGAAGTGGAGCAAGCGCGTACTGTCTGTGACATTAACGGTAGCGGCTCACCAGAGTGTGCTGCTGCTTGGGATGCAGTAGAAGAATTGCAAGCCGAAGCTTCCCACAAGCGCCAAAGCAAGCCAAAGAATTCTCTAGAACAGTATTGTGATGACAACCCAGATGCAATTGAATGCCGGGTTTACGATGACTAAATATTGAGGCAAGTGAATTTTCTGTCCCTTTGGTTAGCAAGCAACCAAGATTTACTTACTGAGATTTAGCACTTTTACCTCACTCCCGCCTAAAATCGTCCTCTCCCTCTTTCATAATTTTCCCTAACGGGCAAAAAATTAGTGAAATATCTGGAGTTAGGGATGTATGAAGGTTAAACTTTGAGAGTTTTTATCTTAAAAGGAAACCTTTACACCCAAAAAATTGGGGTTTTATCCGGGAGTATTCAAGTATATAGGCGCTGGGTGGGTTTTGAACAGGCTCCCTAGCGGTACTACAGGTAGGTGCAAAATCTAAGTTGAGGATCTTTGAGTTGCTTGTTTTTTTGCTAAATAGAGAGATTGAGGAAAGTGAATTAAAAAATTTACTATGTAATACCTTTTCCACAAATCTTTGCAACAAATGAATAGGCTGTAGAAGTGTATAGAATGTCGTTGGTGTCAACTTAACGAAAAAACGAGTCTAGAAACAGCTTTTAGGATTGTCTCGTCAAGAGTCTCTGACTGGGAATGCCCTTCGTTGGGGCTGTCGTCTCCCTTACTGGCGGCAGAGCCACCAGGAGCAGCATTTCCAGCCTCTGGCTGGAAACGAGGATTGAAAAGGGTTTTTGACACGTATGACATTCTATATGCCCCTACAATCGTGTTTATAGTATAAATTTCGTGAAATTGTAATGAGTTGGGGAGCCACTTGCTTGTACAAAGAAGTTAGAGCATAGTGTTGAGGCTAGACACTAAGCTTTGTGCTTTGATTAAACTGTTATGTAATATAGATAGACTACTTGCTAGCTAATAGCTTACAGGGTTGTCAGTTATAGATACTTGCTCTTGGTTAAAAATGTTTTATTTATCGTTTGAGAAAAATTATGGACTATAACGTTTGGTTTCGCCCTTTCGTCTGGATTGATTATCGGCTAGCAGTATTATTCCTGGTAATTATTCCGCTAATTCTCCTGATTTGGGCATTTGTGCAAAAAGCAGAAGGCATACAACGCTTGTTAGCTATATATTGGCGAGTATCAAGCCTAGTGGCAATCACTATTTACTTAATGATTGCCCAGTATCCAGTTAGCTTTATCTCTGGGTTGATAGCTCAGATTTTGATCCCGATTTCGCTGTGGTTCTGGGTGGATATTAACGATGAAATTGAGTATCAAACTAGTGGCTCTTTGAAATTGATTTTTACCTCTTGGCGCTGGGCTACAACTGTTTATTGTATTTTGGGTACATTAGCCTTTATCCCGTTTGTAGGTTGTGCTTTTTCTGCCAATTTGCTAAAGACTCCTTATTGTCGTGTCTGGTTTGAAGCTCCCTTGCTATTCAAAGAATATTTCCATGCTAATAGCAAGGCTGAGTTCTTAGGTTTTCTTGGCATAACTAGTTTAGTAATTTATGTGCTTTACTTAAGCTATTTTGTTCTGATTAAGCTGGGCAAGCAGGGACGTTCAGCCACACCACAGTAATCTTCGCTGCCCACCGTACCTCTAATTTTTAAAACATGAATTCCATTGGCAAGCGACTGGAACAATACACCGCTAAACGCCCCCAAGAAGTCCTACTTGTAATAGTGGAAATTGCCGATGAGCAAGATACAATTGCTGTTTTCAAAGGCTTTTCCAGTTCTTTGATGCGCCCTACGGCATTTGATGCAGATGTACCAGTTTTGCCAGATGGAGCAAACATCCTCAACATTGACCGAGTAGCCAGTCCTTACAATCCTGAAGCACCCCGTTATATTCAACAAGGACTTTCTTGGGAAGCTATGGAAGCTTTATTATCAGAAGTGGGAGTATGAATAAACCGATTGTTTGGATACATGGAGATTGCCTTAGTCCATACAACCCTGTACTGCAAAAATACCCCGATGTCCCAGCTATCTGGGTTTGGGACGAGGCTTTGATAGACGAATGGAAACTGAGTCTCAAACGTCTCACCTTCATCTACGAATGCTTGCTAGAGTTACCCGTTGTTATCCGTCGCGGTAATGTGGCACAAGAAATTTTAGCTTTTGCTAAAGAACATGATGCGAATTTAGTCGTCGCAGCCAACAGTCCCAGTCCCCGGTTTGATGATATCTGCAATCAAATAAAGGGTTTTATAGCAGTGGAAGTGCTTGAGGTAGAACCATTTTTTGAATATGATGGCTATATTGACCTGAAGCGGTTTTCGCGCTATTGGAAAGTGGCTCAAAATTATGTTTTTGAATAGCTCAATTGTTATATTGTAATGTCTAGTGATCGCAGATCCAACTGATGAAGCAATCTGCTAGTTACAGCTTACAAATGGCAAAATTTATGAAGCATTAAATTTTCTGACTACCTTCTCGTGCTAAATTACTAAAGCTTGGAGTTGGGAAACTCCGGTGAAATTCCGGGACTGTGCCGCAGCTGTGATGGGATCACCCAAGTCAGAATGCCAACCCTCAAGATGTCCTCAATACACACTCAGCGTCTACTCCCTGCGTTGCACGGGGAAGGAGTTCCAAGTTTGCTTTCTGGATTTGCCACTTGTCCTGGCTTGTTTTATGCTACACCCGCCGCAGATGGTATATTATCTCGCATTAGAATACCAGGTGGAATTATTAGTAGTCAGCAGTGCCGTGCGATCGCAGATATAGCAGAACAGCACGGTGGCGGCTATCTGGATGTGACTAATCGAGCTAATTTACAAGTCCGCGAAATCCACAAAGGGATAAATACTGAAGTTTTGAAGTATCTACAGAGTATAGGACTGGGTTCTCACAATTCTGTTGTAGATCATATCCGTAATATTATGACCAGCCCTACTGCTGGTATCGACCCGCAAGAATTAATCGACACTCGTCCTTTTGTCCAAGGTTGGGATCATTATATTGCTGCACATCCAGCGCTTTCGGGACTGTCAGCAAAATTTAGCGTTTGCTTTGATGGTGGTGGGATAATTCGGGTGTGCGATCGCTTGAATGATATCCTATTTGCTGCTGTCTTAGTTAACAGTGATGTTTACTTCCGCCTATATCTCAGTGTAGGGGCGAAGGGTCAACCGCCTAGCGATATGGGAATATTGTTACCACCAGAGGAATGTTTGCCCGTCTTGGCAGCTTTGGCGGATGTCTATCTAGCTCATAGTAATACTACAAGTAAGCGTCGGCTACGTCTCTTAGAGTTATTGAATACTTTGGGTTGTGAAAATTATCTCCAGGAAGTTCAGCAGCGTCTACCTTTCCCTCTTTTATGCAGTGAAGCAAGAAATGACCTAACCCCCCAATCCCCTTCCCTGCAAGGGAAGGGGTTGGGGGAGAGGTCAAATGCTAGCTATCAGCATATTGGCATCCATCCCCAACGTCAGAAAGGCTTCTTTTACCTTGGTGTTGTCTTGCCCCTTGGGCGATTGGAGAGTAGACAGATGCGGGGTTTAGCAGATTTAGCAGCAAAATACGGTAGTGGAACTCTCAGGCTAACCCCTTGGCAAAATTTGTTGCTAACTGATATTCCTCAGCAATGGGTTGGCGATGTCCAGCGAGAAATTGCTTTCTTAGGATTAGATTTCTCAGCAACCAACATCAAGAGTGCATTAGTTGCCTGTTCTGGAAAAAAGGGTTGTGCTGCTTCTGCTACGAACACCAAGGATCATGCATTGGCATTAGCAGAGTATCTGGAAACTCGCGTCATTCTGGATTGCCCAGTTAATATCCACTTCAGCGGCTGCGAAAAATCCTGCGCCCAGCATAGCAAAAGTGATATTACTCTGCTCGGTGTCAGCATTGAGGCTGACAATGGAACTGTGGAGGGTTATCACATTTATGTTGGTGACAGCAAGCAGAAATTCGGACGTGAAATATATCAATATGTAACTTTTGCCGAACTACCTGCATTCATAGAGCGGATGCTATATGTATATAAAAATCAACGCCTAAATTCTGATGAGTCCTTTGGGAAATTTGCTAATCGATATGCGATCGCCCAATTACAGCATTTATTTAATATTATTCCTAAATCATTCGTGAATAATAAGATTCCCAACTTGTTGGAAAAGTCGGGAATCTGAGTCTTTCGATTTTCATTGGTCAATCCCAAATTTAAAATCCCAAATTTAATGCCCGACTATATCCGAGATGCCAACGAAATTTACCGTAATTCCTTTGCAATCATCCGGTCAGAAGCAAACCTAGATGTGCTGCCACCAGATGTAGCAAAAGTTGCTGTGCGTCTCATTCATGCCTGTGGGATGACGGATATTGTTACTGACTTGGGATATTCACCGACAGCGGTGCAATCCGCAAGGGAAGCACTAGCAGCAGGAGCGCCGATTCTGTGCGATTGTCGGATGGTTGCCGATGGCGTTACCAGGCGAAGGTTATCTGCAAACAATCAAGTTATTTGTACCCTCAACGAGCCGGAAGTGCCAGAAATTGCCCAGCGTCTAAATACTACAAGGTCGGCGGCAGCTTTAGAATTATGGCGATCGCACCTGGAAGGATCAGTGATCGCAATTGGCAATGCGCCCACAGCACTGTTTAGGCTGTTAGAAATGCTCGATGAAGGAGTGCCCAAACCTGCTATTATCTTAGGCTTTCCAGTGGGTTTTGTCGGTGCAGCAGAATCGAAAGCAGCACTAGCAGCAGACAGCAGAAATGTACCATTTTTGACCTTACATGGTCGGCGCGGTGGAAGTGCGATCGCAGCCGCAGCAGTTAACGCCCTGGCAACGGAGGAAGAATGAATATGAAAACCAAAGGTCGTCTTTATGGAATTGGTGTCGGCCCAGGCGATCCCGAACTATTGACTCTGAAAGCGTTGCGGTTATTACGTGCGGCTCCTGTGGTAGCCTATCAATCAGCAACAGATAAAGAAAGTATTGCTAGAGCGATCGTGGCGCAATATCTTCCTGGCAATCAAATCGAGGTGCTATTTCACCTCCCCCGCGCTTTGGAGCCAGAAAAGGCAAAGTCTATTTATGACAAGGAAATTGAACCAATCGCCGACCATTTAGCAGCGGGTCGAGATGTTGTGGTGCTATGTGAAGGCGATCCATTTTTCTATGGTTCCTTTATGTACCTGTTCACGCGGTTATGTGACCAGTACGAAACAGAAGTTGTCCCTGGAGTTTCCTCGCTGATGGCTTGTCCGGTAGCCTTGGGTGTCCCGTTCACCTACTATACCGATATCCTCACAGTGCTACCCGCCCCATTGCCCGCAGAAGAACTGACTACACATCTGCTGATGACTGATGCAGCCGCAATTATGAAGTTGGGTCGTCATTTTACCAAAGTACGAGATATCCTGCATAAATTAGGGCTAGCGTCACGGGCAAGATATATTGAGCGGGCATCAACTTCACAGCAACGCATCGTACCCCTGGATGAAGTTGATCCAGCCGAAGTACCCTATTTCTCGATGATTGTGATTCCCACCAAGAATCGGCTATAGTCCTTTGATATAATTCATCGAAAATCGAAAATAGAATAACCTCCTGGCAGATTGAACCAGGAGAGTTCAAAAAAATTGATTCATCTTTACAAACGTTGTAGCAGGCTCAAACCGTGGGTATCAGTACCACAGGTATTGAAAAGAAAGTATTCATCAGCCAACTTTTGCACTTGTTCTGATTCCAATACGCTGGGTTGCCAAGGGTTAGGGTTATTGTAGGCGTAGAAAGTTTCCACACCATCGATACCCTTTTGGGCAGCAGATGGAATTAAGTCAAAGTGCGATCGCTTGTAACGAGCCGGATGAGCCAGAACTGCCAATCCCCCAGCATCATGAATAGCGGCAATCACGTTACTTGCCTGATATTCTTCGCCTATAGTCGCCCTTCTTTGGAGATAAGGCTTCATGCTAGGGTGTTCTGGTGTAAAAGCGTAAGCCAAAATGTGAACTTCTATATCCAAAAGGCTGGCATTAATTTCCACGCCACTCCACAGGTAAGGAGTACTTGCACCAGGATTACTCCACTTCCAATCTTCTAACCAAGATTGTGCAGCTTGATAGCCGATAATACCATGATGATCGGTGATGGCTAACCCTTTTAGCCCAATAGCGATCGCCTGTTCCATCAATCCAATCGGCTGCAACCTCCCATCCGAGTAGACAGTGTGCATATGAAAGTTAAATAACCTTGGACAACTTTGTGCATCAATGTTCTGGAATACTTGCTTCAAAAGTTCTGTGGAAGCAGTAGTCCGGGCCAAATTTACAGCCATAACCCCCTCTGAATAAAAATATATATTTTTAACACACTAAAACGCCCTATCTACAGATGAGAAACCTCCAACACTGTAAATTAGTATTGGTGGCTACTTTCTCAGCTTTTTCAGCAAATTTTTCAATATGTTAAGACTACGTTAGCAAATCTTAACCTCAGTAGTCATGGGTAATTTGGACTACTTGAAATATAAGTAGTAAAAAATATTGCATATAAAATTTTATAAATAGGTTTATAGTATTTGTGTGAAATGGCTTATGTTTAAAGGCTTAGGAGAGTAATTTTCTCTAGCAAGCCTAAGATGTGACTTTATATATCGTGTAAAAAATACTATTTATAACGGTAATTACACTAAAATTATCTAACTAGTAATTACTTCAGCGTAGGCGTAGCCCGCCGCAGGGATCGCAGTGATTGAAAATGGATAATTGTCTACAATAGCTTCAAGAAAACTAGCGATGTCTACGACGGGCTATGCCTACGCTTGCGGCTAACTATACCCCTCGCGCAATCCCAAAAGAATCTCCCTTCAAGGTGATTCCAAGCGGTTTTACCACAACCTCGCGGGCAAGAGACGCTTCAACTTTTCCGGCAATCACCGCTGAAAGCTTATGTTCTCTTGCGAGGATAACGATCCTCTCTGCATCCTGCACCGACTCTGTATAAAATGCAAATCCTGCTCCGTAATTGAACACGGAAAGCATCATAGCTGCCCCGCCCTCAAGATGACCCTCGGCAAAGGTAAATATCTCCGGTACAGGGAGCATCGTTTCGATGACGTACCGCAGCGGCTTCACCGACCGCATCAGCTTCTGCCAGCCATGGCCAGTAATGTTCTCCATTGCGGTGGGACGAATTCCCTCACCGAGCACCGCCTGGACAAGCGGCGTGTAGAGATACGAAGCGGCATTCATCGCTTCCCAGAACTCCTGCCCACTTGGAAGTTTGGTTCTGTAGCCATCAGGGAGAGACTCAGCAAGCTTTCGCAGTGGGGTAAAGCCATTCTCATGGGGCCCCGAACTTTCGACGAGAACAATAGTATTTCCGGCATCTAGACGCGAGCTATCAATGGGAGCGACACCAGCAGGCATAACCCCAAAAACCGAGCCTGCGATGTCGAGCCGGCCTGGAATCATCTTTGTTTTTAGTTGAGGAGTTTCCCCTGAGAGGTACACACACCCCACTCGTTTGCACGCCTCAACTACTCCATCAAGAAACCCATCAAGGAAAGCTGGGGTAAATATCGTTTCAGGAGTACTCGACGGCAGATATAAACCGAGAAGTATAGTCTGCATACCTGATGTTGCCGCATCATTCGTAAGACACGAGATGATCTTGATACCTATATTCCACCAGAAGCGTCGAAGCTCTTCTTCGGAAAGGTCGTCAGGTCGAGTATCGTCTGCGGTGCCCAGTCCTTCCGGGACAAGTGTCATCGAAAGTTCTCTAGCTCCCGCCTCTAGAAATGGAGCAAGGTTGAAGCTGAAAGCATTAGCACTTGCTCCGAGACCCGATGCGGGCACGATGCCATAGGCGCTTGCAAAGCCAAGCGTGCGTTTTGCAGCATCGATGAAGCGTCGTTTTGCGGCATCGAGAGTATCGTAATCGACTTGATCGAGAGCTTGAGCCATCAGGTTGCGTTTTAAGTTAGAAGTTAGGAGAGATGCGATTAATCGCGTCTGTGCAAGAGTTAAAAGTTAGGAAAACTCATAACTCCTAACTTTAAAATACCTCATCTTCAATACCACGCCACCATTCCCCCAAATTCATCAAGTCTTTGTAAATGTCTTCTAATTCTTTGGTGTAGACATCGTTTGTAAGAGTCGCTCGACGCTCTTGCAATTTCTGGAGGCGCAGTTGTACCAATACCCAAGGTTTAGTGATGCTATTCGTTGCTTCGATGTATTGCGCTAGTTCTTTGCTATCCATAATGTTTTATATTTTGATTTTCATTTAACTACTTTTATTCAAGTGATTGCCCATTCCGCCACTGAAGAATGGAAAAGGGAGAAATTAAAAAGAATTTCTCCCTTTTCTTGCTGGGCTTTCTGCTTCAACTTTTGTAAATTAACTGATTGTTTCTACTTTACATAGTCTGGCACAAGCCATGTATACACATTTAACTTTACCGTTCCCAAAAGGTAGGGTAGCAGCTTGCTAGCATGTATAGCAGCCAGTTTAAAACTGACAATTAATTAAGCTTTGGCCAGGTTTTCAGCAGCAAAGTCCCAGTTGACCAAGTTTTCTAGGAAATTCTTGATGAACGCCGGACGGGCGTTTCTGTAGTCAATGTAGTAGGCGTGTTCCCAAACATCCAAGGTTAGGAGTGCCTTCTGACCATAAGCTAGTGGATTTTCTGCATTTGGTGTCTTAATCACCTTCAGCGTCCCACCATCATCAATCAACCAAGACCATCCACTGCCGAATTGAGTTGCAGCAGCGTTAGAGAACTCTTCCTTGAATTTGTCGAAGCTACCAAAATCTTTATCGATTTTGGCTGCGAGATCACCAGTAGGTGCGCCGCCACCGACTGGTTTCAAGGAATTCCAAAAGAAGGTGTGGTTCCAAACCTGGGCAGCATTGTTGAAAATTCCCACCTTAGAGGAATCTTTGAAGGAAGTTTTGATCACTTCTTCCAGAGACTTATCAGCAAGTTCTGTACCTTCAGTGAGCTTGTTGAGGTTGTCTACATACGCTTTGTGATGCTTGCCATAGTGATACTCGAAAGTTTCAGCTTTCATGCCATGTGGCTCTAAAGCATTAATGTCGAAGGGTAGTGGGGGCTGTACAAATGCCATTGTGTCAAATCCTCTCTTTACCGGTTTCCAGTTTTAAGCTATTACAGAAGCTTAGGAAATTAACAGCTTTTATTTTTGGGGTTTTATGTCTTTAATGATGAAACATAAAACTTAACATCGTCATTTTACTACCAAAGTGAAGATAAAAACAAAGTACTCGTCCAATAAGTCAAATCGCTAGTAAATAATGACTATAAATAAAAATGGCTAATATTTCCTAGCTTAAAGACCAATAAGTAATTAAGTAGGCATAATTAAACGTAAAATGCCAACCACTGAAATCATCTTACTGAGCAGGTTTTAGCTTTTAGAGGTAGTACCATCTTGAGGTTTCCCCAAGTGGATTAACTGCCGTCCTTCTACCTCCAGCAAAAACTGCTTTTTACTTAGCATTTAGGAATTAAAGCTTTCTGGCTTCTATCTGTAGCAAGATTAATTGAGATGTGAGGTATCAGTCGAAAGCGTGATGATTTAGTACTGAAAAAATATAAAATTTAGAATACGAGACTAAAATTTGAAAATTATTTATTTTGCCTCTGGGCTGTTTCTGGTCGATGCAGTTTTAAGGATGGTAAGTGAATAATTACTCATCTACCACCCTTTTGAACTAAAAAACTAACAGCAAATAGCGGTGATTACCACTAAGATAAACGCTGCTGGTAGTAATCAACAATTTGTGCTGTGACTTCAGAAATATTCAGACCATCGGTCTGAACTTCGATCGCATCGGCAGCTTTTTGCAAAGGAGAAACTTTGCGTGTACTATCTTTCCAGTCACGTTCGGCAATATCTCGTTCCAGCTGCTCTAAACTCACTTCGGGTTGACCTTGTTTGTTAAAGTCTTCCTGGCGGCGACGGGCGCGTTCACTCACAGAAGCGGTTAAGAAGATTTTCACTTCGGCATCAGGGAAAACGTGAGTACCGATGTCACGACCTTCAGCCACTAAACCACCTCTTTTACCCCAATTTTGCTGTTGTTTAACTAGTGCTTGACGGACAGCGCTTTGTGCCGCGATCGCAGATACTTTAGATGTCACTTCAATTGTGCGAATTGCCTGGGTAACATCAGTACCGTCAATCCAAACCCGCACGCTCGATTGTAAATCCTGGTTAGGAGTAAGTTCAATTTTACACTGGTTAGTTAATTCAGCGATCGCACACTCATTATCAAAGGCAATGCCCTTTTGCAGTACTAACCAAGTAACAGCCCGGTACATTGCTCCTGTATCTAAATACACTAAACCCAGGTTTGCTGCGACTTGACGCGCCACTGTGGATTTTCCAGCCCCGGCTGGGCCATCAATGGCGATAATGGGTTGACGATCGCGCAATATGATATTGTCAATCAAACGTGTAGACCCAAGACGAGCTGCGATCGCCAACATTCCTTCCTCCTCAACTTTTTCTAAAGACATCAACGTAGTCGGTTCAACCAATTCAATATATTCCACTAAAATCGTGCTGACTATTGCCACTTCTTGCTGTACCACTGCTATCAACTTGTTGCTATTGCGATCGCCTGCTTTGAATGCAGCTTCAGCTCGTTGTAAGCCGCGATATAATGCCGCTGCTTGCTCTTTTGCTGTTGCAGTCAAATATTGATTACGAGAACTGAAGGCAAGACCCGACGCTTCCCGCACTGTTGGACAAGCAACAATTTCTACTGGCAAATTTAAGTCAGCTACTAAGCGTTTAATAATTGCCAGTTGCTGACCATCCTTTTGACCAAAGTAGGCACGGTCAGGCTGTACCAAGTTGAAAAGTTTGGTCACAATCGTAGCGACACCCTGAAAGTGACCTAGCCGAGAACGACCACACAAGCCTGTTATCATAGCAGATGGGGGGATAACTTGTGTAACCTTTGATTCTTGTATACTCTTCTGGGGAACTGCCATCTCTTCAGGAGTTGGTGCAAAAATAGCATCTACCCCAGCTTGTTCACAAAGTTTTTGGTCTTGCTCTAAAGTGCGGGGATAGCGTTGATAATCCTCATTAGGAGCAAATTGCAAGGGATTGACGAAAATACTCACAAGCACCGTAGAATTTTCTTGTCGCGCCCGTTGGATCAAGCTTAAATGACCTTGATGCAAATTCCCCATTGTTGGCACCAGACCGACTGCCGTCTGATACCAGCCAGCCATCTCATCTAGTCTCAGATCCTCAGTAGCCGCAATTAGCTTGTTTTCTGAGCAGCGTTTAGTTAAATAGCAGCGTAAAGCTGCGACTGTTGTCAGCAGGCGCACAAAAATACCCCTAGTTCTTATCGATCCCTCCCCCGTTAGTTTATATCTGAAATAGAGGGAAGAGATGATTGAACTAGGGGAATTAAGTGATACGGAACTGAAAATTGGGTATTAGGGATTGGGTATTAGGGGTTGGGAATTGGGTATGGTTCTTCTTGTCTCCCCAGTCCCCAGTCCCTACTCCCTAATAATTATTTCCCCAAAACTTCAACACGTACTGGTGCCACGCCACTGCCCATCATTCCCAAAACCCGAGCCGCGCCAGTAGACACGTCAATGATTCGACCCCGAATGAATGGGCCTCGGTCATTAATTCGCAGCACTACAGAACGACCATTGCGGGTGTTGGTTACACGGACTTTTGTACCAAAAGGTAAGCTGCGATGAGCGGCAGTCATTCCTTCAGGGTTGAATCTCTGTCCGCTAGCAGTGCGATTACCAGCAAAGTCATAGCCATAAAAAGAAGCTATACCTCTCAAGGTGGATCGCACTGCTCCAACAGCAATCTGTTGAGGCTGCTTTGGCATTGCTATTGGCGAACGCACAGGTAAATTAGCAATCTCTTTTAAGGGAGATGCATTGCCTAGTAGCCTCCGCAGGCGATTGGTTGCTTGCAATGCATCTTGCGCCAGATTGTCGGTGCTATCTGCTAGTCGTGTACCTTCGTTGATTTCGACCAATTCTTCGCCATTAATTTTGATTATATAGCGATCGCCATTTTGCTGGAGAGGGGCGCTTTTGTTTTGCGCTTGATTGGCAGTAGATTTTTCCCCTGCTTTCCAACTTACGCTAATCTTACTCCCGTCTACATTTTCCCGATTCAACTGGTTGATCTTAGCTGCTATTACACCAGCTATCTGAACCGGGTCATTGTCACCGTAGCTAATCTGGTTACTCACATCTGTTACGTTCCCAGCATTCAGTCCATTTGATGAATTGCTAGCAATAAGGGCGTACGATTGTACGCCCCTAGTATTTCCAATTTCACCAACTTTTTTAGTTTCAAGATTCGTATTTGATACAGAACTCAAAAAGGTCAGAACAGGTATATTTCGGATAAAAAGGGTTGCCGCCTTACGTCCTCTAATGTTGTGAGGATGAATTTCTGTAATCACAGCATCCAAGGTTTGTTTCCCTGCTCTGGATTGGTACTCTCCCACCTTCACCACTTCAGGGGCAGGTGATTTTTGGGAAGCTAGCGCATTCCCCTTGGTGGTTTGAGTGCAACCGACTGAGGGTATGCCCAAAACAGCCATAGAGAGGGTAACAATAATCCACAAATGTCTTTGATTCATGCGTCCGTTTTTAAAGCGACTGTAGAACTTAAGTTTTATAACTCGCGGGATTTTTCACTAGTGAAAGTGAATTCCCTTCTGAAAAACTCGAACTCGTTCCGTTTTCACTTTGTTATTTATAACTGCAACAGACTAACACGAACCTTTTGGCTTGGGGATCAGGGTTTTAGCGTAATTATTGGCAGCTTTCTCTAATTCCAATTCCAATTTTAAGGGCGAAACCTTTCTCAAATAGGGGCTTTGGCTATGTAACGCTTTTTTTAGCAAGTCAAAAATTTCTTAAAAAGACTTTACGCTTATTCCACACCAAAGTAACGATACCCTATTCACATCTGTTCTAAAGGCTCGTAACTACCCGTGTATTCTAGATTACATATATTTTATCTATTTCCTATAAGAAGGTAATATAACTTTCATTAAATGGCAACGGCATAAATACTCAAAATCACTTATTTAATGAAATATTCAGATTTCCCTATGAATAAGTCGTGATATGAGTTACATCTTAAATAATTATGCAGATTAGTTTGAGTTTAATATCTTGTTTCAAAGTTTTTTCTACTTAGATTAATCATGACTTTTATTCACCATGACTAGACTGAAGCTAGTGATATATATAACTTACCGTGCCAGTGTTACTGAGTATAAAAAAAAGGGCAATACCCAACTTAATATTTTTCAGGATGAATGACTCAAAAATTAAGAAAACTTAGTGATCGTTTGGAGATGAAATTTTATCAGTATAAAAAACGACAATAAGTATTTTTTACCCTAAGTAGTTGCTCAAGTCTGATTTTTTAGAGCAAGCTGTCTTTTCCAAAATCTTTCCAATTTTAGGGATGTACATCTACACCCCTACTATATATATAGTGAGTATTTTGGGGAATGCTATCAGCGTGACGACAAACCAAGCACATCAAGGAGATTTTAAAATAGAACCATCGCCATTATTAGCTGTTCTCAACGAGTTGCATTCCCAGTACAAGTCAGTGCGGGAGGGTGCAGTAACGAAATTTATTCCGGAACTGGCAAAGGCAAACCCGGACTTGTTCAGCATTTGCATTGTGACAGTAGATGGTCAGGTTTACAAAGTAGGCGACTACGATCACCTCTTTACCATTCAGTCAATTTCCAAAGTATTTGCTTATGGACTTGCCTTAGAAGATCATGGACTGGATTACGTATTGACTAGAGTTGGCGTGGAACCGACGGGGGATGCATTCAACGCGATTATTTTGGATGAGCAATCGAAGCGACCTTATAACCCAATGGTAAATGCTGGAGCGATCGCAACCACCAGCTTAATTAAAGGTTCCGGCCCCACCGAACGCCTCAACCGGATGCTGGATATGTTCAAGCGATATATTGGCCGCGACGTGTTCGTTGACATTTCAGTTTTTACTTCAGAACGGAGTACAGGGCATCGCAACCGTGCAATGGCGCATCTGATGCTCAACTTTGGCATGATTGACCGGAACATTGAAGAGTCGCTGGATCTTTATTTCCAGCAGTGTGCTGTGATGGTAAATTGCCAAGACTTAGCAGTGATGGCGGCTACCCTTGCTAACAGAGGTATTAACCCCATCACCAAAGAATCGGCGGTGGATAAGCGTTACATCAAAGATATTTTGAGTGTTATGTATACCTGTGGGATGTACAACTTTGCAGGTGAGTGGGCTTATAAAATTGGGATTCCGGCAAAAAGCGGTATTTGTGGTGGAATTATCGCCGTTGTACCCAATAAGATGGGCATTGGAGTTTTTTCGCCCTTGCTAGATATGCGTGGTAACAGTGTGCGGGGGGTGAAGGTGTGTGAAGAACTTTCCCAACGGTTAGGTTTACATTTATTTGATTGTTCAGGTCAAGAGGCGAAATTTCAATAAATTTTGCTTGAATAGGACTTATGCAATCAATCATGAACTTCTGATTTTTGATCTGCCCAAGAGCGCTTGCCTCATAATAAATATCGCGCCCTTGGGCTTTAGTTTTTCAGAAACTGTTATTTTTGCTTCTGTGGAGGGTTATGAAAATTATCGAACCGCCTACTCCTACGGAGAAGCAAGCTACGCGCAGCGTCTCGTAGAGAAGCCGCCAAGAGCGCTTTCGCGTAGCGTCTCGAAGAGAAGAAAAGAAACAGAGAATTTCATAAATCATTTAGGACTGCTATGGATCACAATTCTTCTGCTTGGGGAAGCGGGAAGATTTCACCAGCCAAGTAAGCTGGAAAGTGCTTTTGAAAATACAACCAAGAAGTCATATCTTCGCCATCTATCAATGCTTTTGGGGCTTTTTTATATAAAGGAATACGGTTATTAATTTCGTCTTGCAGCAATGGGGGCAGTTCTGTTAAACCATTGACTTTGCTGCCAACAGCACTGTAGATCAGTTGACCGGGGCGATCGCCCATTTTCATCCAGGGAAGCCATTGACCAATCCGATCCCAACTCAGTTTAAGTTCAGAAACAGAGGAGAGGGCTGTGTTGAATAAATCTGCGGTTGGCACAGTTAATTTAAACAATTCCGCTGCCTGATAAATTGGATTTGGGCTGTATTCGGCAAATTTTGGCTCGTCTGCTAAGGGATTGGGGTAATAGGGAAATATATCAAAAACGAAGGTTGTACTATCACCATCTACTTGTGCGGGAAAATTTCCCTCAAACTTACCCTGTACAGGATTATTGGCAACGTGAATCACTGGAACTGTCTCGCCTGTCCAAGGATTCTCCCATTTGGATAAAACCTCATCTGTTTTTGGGTTGAGGTAGTAAGTCAGTTCCCTGGAAGTAAAATCCCAGCTACCCTCTGCTGTGGGAATACATCTGCTAACACTCAATCCCAGCATCTTAAAAAGGAGTTGTCTTTTCTCGCCGGGGATAAAGGCGTAAATTTTACCTTTCCAAATCAGGAAAGTCGATTCGGTAGGGTCGAGGGAAGAACGAGTTTTAACCCAGTGCTGCGCTTCAAGTTCTTGAATTTGGGCAACCATCTAAAGCATCCTTAGTATCTGGATAACAAAAGAATAAGCTAACCTGCATCTTTGTTATTAGTCATTAGTCAAAAACTAATGCCCCATGCCCAATACTTCGGCAATTAAACTGATTCAGAAAGTTGCTCATCCAGACGGCGAAACAAAAACAGCCAAAGTGGTAGGGAACTATTAATCGCAATTAATCGCACTAAATGACCAGTTGTGACAATTTCAACATTATGATTTAATGCCAGGGAAACTAGGATCATTTCTGCTGATCCTCCTGGGGCTGTGACTAAAAGACAGGTTAACCAGTCCCAAGAGGTTAATTGCATCGCAAGTATAGCAGCGATCGCTCCGGCTATAAGGGTCATCGCCACAGAGATCAAGGCATAGCCGACAGTCCGCTTTCTAAAGTTGGGTTTGTCTCCCCAATATTCACCAATAGTAATTCCCAGGAGCATTTGACCCAATAAGTTAATTAAAGGCGGTGGACTAAAGCTAATATCACCCACAAAAGGCAGCCAATGTAGCAAAGGATTAAAACCGATACCAATCAACAACGCACCAAAGAAATCGCCAGCGGGAATTTTAAATAATATAGCTGGATAAACAACTAATCCAGTGATTAGGAGTACTAACAAGAGTAATTCTAGTTGAGATGGATCGAGATTGAGCCAAGCAGCGTTGATGGGGAGTGTTTGCGGATAGTAATTACCAGCTGATGTCCTAGCGATGAAGGGAATTAGAACAACTACTGAGGTGACGCGAATCGCCTGAACTAGGGCAACCAAGCTAACATTTTTATTGTAATCGGCGGCGATCGCTGCCATAATTCCGACACCGCCAGGAACTGTAGCCAGCATTGCTGTCAATAGATTGGTTTTGCTGATGCGGGAGTAAATGTAACCAATACAGCTTCCACTCAGCAGCAAAAACAAGGTAAGAAAAATAAATATGGGAATACCAGAAGCAACACTAGCCAGATTACCGTGAGCATTGGAAGCGCCGACAGTTAAGCCTACAAGTGCCATTCCCACTTTTCTCGCAGTACGGTTAGGTTGAGGGGAATATTGATAAAAAATTCGACACCCTTGAAGAACTACTGTACCAGCAGCAATCCCGCCAAAGATCCAGGCAATCCTACCAATTTGGAACTTTGCTAAGAGTAAACCCAGAGGTAATGCCAGAAGCATTTCTAAGGTAAGGACAATTAGTTGCTTCGTAAATAGCTGTTGTTTGGTAACAACAGGAGTTTCATGAATGTGTTCTTCCAGGCTGGGAGCAACACTTAGGCTTTGATTCATCGATATGAGCTTTTTTATTAATTTAACTATGCATTTAAGGTAATGCGATCGCGTTGAAGGAAGAAGGTGGCAGGAGGCGGCACTTCTCTACGAGATGCTGCGCCCTAAGCGTAGCTATGCCGCAGGCTTTACGGCTACGCTCAGTGACCGGAGGCAGAAGGCAGGAGATTGCCGAAACTTATCCTAGCTTTCTTTTCCAATTGTTATAGAGGATAGGGGCACAACAGCAGTTGTACCCCTACAAATAATTGGTATTCCTTTCAACAGTTATCAGTGAACAAATTTAATACTTCACCCGTTTAATCTTCGTCAAGGGCTGGGAAAGCTTCTTCAAGCTGCCACAACCTATCTTTGTTTTGAACGAACCAAATACGAGTTTCTGGAGTTAATTTGCTCCAAATGACTTCAACAGGGATGTGAGGAGATGCATATTGGTACTGCTGACCAAGTGATTTGAGATTGTCTGCCACATCACGGGGAATTCCGAATTGTTCCCAGTCAACTGTTATGTGTCTTCCCGAAACTCCGGCTGTGGGGTCGAAAATCAATTGCGCTGATCTGACTAAATCAGCAAAGTGTTTCGGTTTGAGTTTGGTGATCTCCTGAATTTGGAGTGATTCGTTATGCTCTTGAGACATTATCGCCGCAGTGGTAAAGATTAGTGATTCAGTTGAACTTACTGCCAGAGATTTTTATCCCAATATTTTTACTTTAGCGCAGAGCCACTAACTTGATCATGACTTAACCACATAAGAGGTTTGAGCAAATTGTTTAAGGTAAACAAACTTTTGATACCGTGTCTAAGCTAGTGCAAAAAGGTTTGTAGTAAGCACTTTAGTGCATAGAAAATAAGGACTAAAGCAATACCCTTGGGTTAAGGACTAAAGTCCTTACTACGAACGTCTCGATTTTAGTGACGAGTGTAGGAACGCTCAAACTGAGTTTTGAGTGTCTGAGCCATAGCGGACATTGCAACTGCTGCTACAGAAAGCGATATTGCTACGATTCGTATTCTATAATCATCTGCAAGTATTGCTATAGCAGCTAGAGCGATCGCTACCCCTATACAACCTTGTTTAACCCTATTTGTAACTTGATAAGCTCGATTGCATGAACTACAGATAAGTGTGTGTCGCGAAAATCTGTCTAACAAAATCGGCTTTGAATTCAACTCACCATTCTCAACATTTTTCCATGTAGAATAGCCGTGATAAAAAGGCAAAGACGACCCAAATTTATCTAGCCACTTGCGGAACTCAATCACCAATGTGTCAGATGTTTTCAGCGGCAAATATAATTCCTTAAGACTTGTTCCTAAGCGCTCAATTTCTGCCTGTTGCCCCGCAATCAGAGGTAAATCCTGCTCTAATATTTTGTTGGTATTTAAGTGATCGAGCCAGCGGGGTCTCAGCTTGACTCCCCAAGTCATGAAATTGCGATAACCTCTAGCTAAAAGACGGCATCGCCCTTTACCTAAAGGAATTGAATACAAAGCTAGTCCAAATGTCCAACCTCGGTCTTCAATATAAGCAGTGTTCAGCACAAGACTTGGAGCAACAAAATCAATATATTTCCAGGCTTCATTTGATTTGTTAGTTCCCCGCCACCGGCCTTTAATCCCTTGAACCGAACTCTCTAGAACTTCCATTTCTAGCGGTTGGGCATTTTTGCGATTACTACCACCTCTGGTGCCATGATGGCTAATAGCAACATGAGCAGGATCGATGACGTTCTCTACTAGATATGTTTGGTCATAAGGCAGATCCAATATAAAGTCTGTATGTACAAATCCTGGCTTATCTAAATCTGGCAGAATTGGAATAATTTCATCAACAGCAGTTTCTTTTTCGCCAGCCCACACCCAAATCATGCCTTGGCGTTCTACAACCTTAAAGGATTGTACGCAAGCATTGGCTGGAATTTTTGCATCTGCTGGTAATTGGGGAATGTGCAGACATTCACCATCACTACCAAACTGCCAACCGTGATATAAACACTCAATTTTGCCGTCAATAATTTGTCCTTCAGAAAGTTTCGCTGTACGGTGAGGACAACGATCCGCTAAACAGATAAACTGTCCATCTTTGTTTTTGAACAAAACCAAGGGTTCATCGTACAAGGAAAAGCTATGAGGGCGGTTGCTAGGCAAGTCTTGCACAAAGGTAACGGGATACCAGCATTGCCTCCATTTAAATTCTTGCTTTTCCTCAAGTGACTCAAAGGTAGAAGTTGGTGGTGTCGCCTGTAGTGTCTCTGTTTCTAATGACATAGTTTTCTCCAGGTTTCTATAATTTTATACCTTTGAATCAGCAGATTATTAGTCCCAGAGATAGAAGATTTTTAGGGTAAAACTTCAAAAATTAACAATGTAAATGTCCTGGAATGTTTTTATGTAGATCCGTTATCTGACTAATTAAATGTTGCAGCTTTTACCTCAGTTAATCATTTTCGATCAGAACTGTAACTGCTGCGATCGCAATCAACATTTCGTCATTTTTATCGTTGAGTTCGGGAATCGCCCGCCCTTGAACTATCATTCCCCCAGATTCTACGGTAAGAGTTTTCCGACCAAATGGTAGTACAGCTAATACTTCTTCTTCTCTAACTTGTTCTGGATATGGAACTGCTACCTGAACCTCTATAATCATTTCATTGGGGTGACTTAAGCCTGCAACTTCCCAAACACCAGGTAAAGCATTGTGAGCGATCGCATTTCGTACTGCCCTAGATGCTGCTACTGTAGGTTCTTGTCCATGCTGATCTATTCCCATCCCCATTTCAATAATCAACCGTTTACGTGCCATTACTACCTCCGGTAAATTCTGCAACGATAAATTAGGAGTCAAGAGCCAGAATTTAGAGTTATCTGAATACTGACTTATGACTCCCCAAGAGAGCATATATATTATGTATGGCCTTCTGTGGAGAAGGGAAAATTAGTGGCAGATTTTGATAAGAGGCAAGGGGGCAGGGGGC